>JAJYJR010000945.1 GCA_021789355.1 Chloroflexota bacterium
GATCGTGGACGCCGCCAAGGTGACCCGATCCGCGCTCCAGAACGCCGCGTCGATCGCGGGCATGGTGCTCACCACCGAGACACTCGTGACCGACCTGCCCGAGAAGAAGGAGCCGGTCGGGGCCGGCGGCCACGACCACGACATGGACTACTAGTCCCAGCCTGGCACCGAGAACGCGAGGCCCGGGCCCGGAAGGACTCGGGCCTCGCGTTTCCCGCGTCGCCGATCCCCGGGCGACGGCTCCCGAGACGCAGGCCACCGACGCGCCAGCTCGTTGCGCACCGAGCCCCGGCTCGGTCGCGCACCGAGCCCCGGCTCGTTCGCGCACCGGGCCCCGGCTCGGTCGCGCCGTGCCGCCAGATGGTCACCCGGGGAGCGCGTCTGCCGAGCAATCCGCCGAACGCACACCCCGAGAACGCATCGCGCGGGCGATCTGCCGGCTTTTCTCCCGGCGTGCGCATGGCGGCAACGGGCCGCCGCACGTTCATCCGGGGAACGTGTGACAGAAGCGATCCGCCATGTGTTCTCCCGACGAAGATCCGGCAGGTGCGACCGGCGCCGCTGCCGGCGGCCCAGCGTAGCCGGCGACCGCGGACCGTCACCGACCGGGCGGATAGCGGGAGTCGCCCGGATCTGCGTTCCCCCGGCGGCCAATTGGCGGAACGGGCAGCCTGGCGGAGCGGGCAGCCTGGCGGAGCGGGCAGTCGTGACGGAACACGCGGCCGTGACGGGCCGCCACAGGCGCGGAGCCGCCGGAACGCAGCAGAGCCGGGCCGGGGGCGGCGCACGCGATCACCCCGCGCTTGGCCGCGCCGACCGGCGGCCCACCCGCCGCGCCGACCGGCGGCCCACCCGCCGCGCCGACCGGCGGCCCACCCGCCGCCGGTAGAATGGCCTGGTGAACTCCCCCAGGTCCGATCAGCCCGTCGCGCACGTCCCGGTGACCGACGCCGCCCACGATCCCGGGGCCGACGAGCCTCCGTGGCCGGCTGACCCCGACGACGCACCCGCGTCCTCCGGGTCCGATCCCCGCCGCGCGGAGATCGAGGCCCAGATCCTGGCGCGTCTCAACCCCGAGCAGGCGCGCGCCGTCTCCGTCACCGAGGGACCGCTGCTGATCCTCGCCGGCGCCGGCTCCGGCAAGACGCGCGTGCTGGCGCACCGGGTCGCGTATCTCATCGGCGTCCGCGGCGTCAGCCCCTGGCACATCCTCGCGGTGACCTTCACCAATAAGGCCGCCGCCGAGATGCGCGAGCGGATCCTCGGCCTGGTCGGCGAGGGTGGCCGCGACGTCGCGATGGGCACCTTCCACGCCCTTTGCGCGCGGGTGCTGCGGCGCGACGGCACCTCTATCGGCGTGGACCCCCGCTTCACGATCTACGACCAGGACGACCAGGTCGGGCTGATGCGACAGGTCCTGCGCGACCTCGATCTCCCCGGCACCGGTGAGACCCGCCCGCAGGCGGTCCTCGGCACGATCGGGCGCTGGAAGAACGACCTGGTGGGCGCCGAGGATGCGGAGGAGGCCGCGCACACGTACCACGAGCGGCTCGCGGCGAAGGCCTTCCGGCGCTACCAGGCGCGCCTCCACGACGCGAGCGCGCTCGACTTCGACGACCTGCTGCTGGAGGGCCTCCGTCTCTTCGAGCAGGCCCCGGACGTGCTGGCGCGCTACCAGGAGCGCTGGCGCTACGTCCACGTGGACGAGTACCAGGACACCAACCGCGCCCAGTACCTGTGGATCCGTCACCTGGCGGCCAGGCGCCGGAACCTGACCGTGGTGGGCGACGACGACCAGAGCATCTACAGCTGGCGTGGGGCGGACCTGAGGAACATCCTGGACTTCGAGCGCGACTACCCGGACGCGACCGTGGTCAAGCTCGAGCAGAACTACCGGTCCACGCAGCGGATCCTGGACGCTGCCCATGCGGTCGTCTCGCGCAACGCGGAGCGCACCGACAAGAGGCTGTGGACGCAGAACCCCGAGGGCGTGCTGATCGAGCGCTTCGAGGCCGATTCGGAAGACGAGGAGGCCGACTGGATCGCCCGGCAGATCGACGCGCTGGTGCATGGTCGAGGGTCGGGCGGGTCGGTCACGGCCTGGCGCGCCGACGAGGGGGACGAGCGGCGGTATGCGCTGCGAGACATCGCGGTGATGTACCGGACCAACGCACAGAGCCGGCCGATCGAGGAGGCGTTCCTCCGGTGGGGGCTCCGGTATCAGCTGGTGGGGGGCACCCGGTTCTACCAGCGCCGCGAGGTGAAAGACGCGCTGGCGTACCTGCGCGTGCTGCGCAACGACCATGACCAGGTCGCGTTCGAGCGGATCCTCAACGTGCCGCCGCGCGGGATCGGCGAGAAGACGATCGAGGAGGTGCGCCGCCTGGCCGCATCGCGGGGCGGGAGCGTGTGGGAGGGGATCCTCGCGGCCGCGGAATCGCCGCTGCTGGTCGCCCGCGCGAAGAACGCGCTGTCGGATTTCGGCGGGCTGGTCGGGCGCCTGCGGGCCCGGGTGGGGATTCTGTCGCTCCCCCAGCTGCTCGACGAGGTGCTGGAGCAGTCGGGCTA
>JAJYJR010000946.1 GCA_021789355.1 Chloroflexota bacterium
AGCCCGGTCCCAGGCGAGGGCCGCGCATCTCGGGGTCGCTGCGCGCGGTGGACGCCGCCACGGATCTGGGCCTGCCGCCGGACGCCAAGCTCGACGTCCTGGCCCGCATGCTGGTGGAGCGCGCCGCGGAGCGCACCGGCATGCCGTGCGCCGTGGCTCTGCGCGACACGGACGAAGGCCCGATCAACATCGTCGCCCAGACGGGGGATCTGGACCCGCGCCTGCTGGGCGTCCGGGTGGACCCCGACTCCTCGGCCGGCCACGCGGTGACCGACGGCGTGCCGATGGTCGCCCCGGCGGACGAGTCGGTGGTGCGGGGGGGGATGCGCGACCGGCGGCGCCCGCTGCGGGGTGGCCTGGCGGTGCCGATCCGCTCGACTTCCAGGGTCGAGGGCGCGCTCCTGGCCCTGGGCCCCTCGCCCCTCGCCCCGGCGGAGGCGCTGGTGCACCTGGAGGAGCTGGTGCGCCGGTTCTCGCCCAATTTGCTGCCCGCCCACGCGGTGGCCGTGGCCGAGCGCAAGGCCGCCACCGACGAGCTGACGGGGCTGTCCAACCGCCGCGCCCTCAAGCTGGCCATGGAGACGGCCGACGCCCGGCGCTCGGCGATGATCATCCTCGACCTCGACCACTTCAAGAGCGTCAACGACACCCACGGCCATCCGGCGGGCGACGTGGCGTTGAAGCACGTGGCCCAGGTCATCCGGACGGCCCTGCGCGCCGGTGACGTCGCGGCCCGGATCGGCGGCGAGGAATTCGCCGTCTGGCTGCCGGGCGCCGACCTCGCCCTGGGGCTCGAAGTGGCGGAGCGCCTCCGCGCCCTGCTGGCCGCGAAGCGCGTGCGCATCTCCGGCCAGGAGCAGACGCTGACTGTCAGCTGCGGCGTGGCCGCCTCCCCGGTGCCGATCCCCCATCCGGACAACCTGATGGCCGCGGCCGACGGCGCGCTGTACCGCGCCAAGCGGGAGGGCCGCAACCGGGTGGTGGCCAGCGGCGCGCCGGCCGGCTAGCTTTCAGCGTGTCGCCGGGGGCGACAGGATTCGACGGGTGTCGTGGGGTGGTGGCAGCGTGCCGAGGTTCCTGGATCCTCGCTAAAC
The DNA here is from genome assembly GCA_021789355.1 of Chloroflexota bacterium. Next base: position 1,095 of record JAJYJR010000946.1, read on the forward strand.
CTTCGGGAACGTTTCAAATGCCAACGCGAATCTTGCGATGGCCGCGTAAGGCTTAACCGCCTTGCGCACCTGCCCGGGAGGGAGCCCGCCTGAGGCGACGCCCGGGTATCGAAAAGTCAGGCTGGTCGTGCGTGGGGTCCCGGCGCGCGCGGCGAGATGTCACCGGGGCGGGGTCGCAGGCAGGCTGCTCGTGAGCCGGCCGGCGATCGCAGCCTGAATCGCGAGCTACGCACGTAGAAGCCGCTGCGGATCGCTGCTCGGACCGGGGTTCGATTCCCCGCGCCTCCACTGGGTGCGAAGGAGCCAGGCCATGACGCCTGGCTCTTTCGCTTTCACCGGGACGGGGGCCGCGCGCCGGAGGTTTGAAGAGGGAAGCGAACGCGCATGGCGGCTCCCTGTTGAGGGGTCGACGTCACCATGAGCGCCGGCAGGCAATCCGCCGTCAAGCCGGCGTTCCCAAAGCCGAGTAGCGCCCTCCTGTAGGAACCTCCAAGCCGGCCTTGACGCCGGCTTGACGACACGGCAGCAGTTTCTCGCTGAGCGTGCAGGGAGAGCGGGTGAGCGTGGCGCCACATGGCAGGCGAGTTGAGGGTGCCCGGCCTTGGTTGCCGGCCGGCGGGCGGAAGGGCGCAGGGCTGCTCGCAGTCTGCGCGTGCCTCGTGGCGGCCGGGTGCAGCCACGGGGCCGGGACAGACCCGGTCACCTCCACGACCACCGGCGAGGACACCCTGCCGCCGCCCAACAACCCCGTGTACGGTCTCAACTTCGGCCCGTGCGTTTACGGGGGGCAGGATCCCGGCACCGTCGTGTCCGCCGAGCAGATCAGCTCGCTGCTGGCGGGCTTGCGCGGCTACACCCAGTGGATACGCACCTTCAGCGTGCGAAACGGGCTCGAGAACGTCGTAGCGACCGCCCGCCAGATGGGCTTCAAGACCGCCATTGGCGCCTGGATCGGCCCGGACTGGTACAACAACCAAGTCGAGACGACCAATCTGGTGACTGAAGCGCAAGCGGGCGGGGTGGATCTCGCGATCGTGGGCAACGAGGTGCTGCTGAGCGGCTACCAGTCGGAGGACGGACTCATCGACTACATCGGGTTGGTCAAGTCCCAGCTCCCGGCCGGCGTACCGGTCACCAATGTCGAGTACTGGCGCACCCTGCTGGCGCATCCGAACGTGATCGCGGCCGTGGATGTGGTGTCGGTGAACATCTATCCGTTCTGGGAAGGCGTTTCGATCGGCGCGGCGCTCGCCACCCTGCAGGCCGACTACGCGCGCGTCGTGGAGGCCGCCAACGGCAAGCCGGTGATCATCACGGAGACCGGCTGGCCGAGCTCGGGAGCGACCGTCGGCGCCGCCGTTCCTTCGTTGGAGAACGCGGCGGCGTACTTGAAGGCGGTGGAGACGTGGGCACGGGGCTCGAGCGTCCCGGTGTTCTACTTCGAGGCCTACGACGAGCCGTGGAAAGCGAGC
>JAJYJR010000947.1 GCA_021789355.1 Chloroflexota bacterium
GGCCACAGGTCGGCGAGGCGCCGCACAAGGGACGGCGGGAGCATGCCGTTGTAGAGCGGCTTCATGCCGTCGCGTGGTCGGGGAGCGCCTCTGCTGCGTACGCCAGCGCGGCCAGGATGTCCTCCCGCTCGAGATACGGATACTCGGCGAGGATCTCGTCGACCGTCATTCCCGCGGCCAGGAAGCCCAGGACGTCCTTCACGGTCACCCGCATCCCTCGGATGGTGGGCTGACCGCTGCGCACGTCCGGATTCGTCTCGACACGCTGGTGCCAGTCGATGGCCATAGCGACACGCTACTGCTCCGGTCCCGTCGGGTCAATCTCGTGTACTCGTCCAGTACGTCCGTTACACCTCGAGCCCCAGCGAGCGCAGGTATTCCGCCGGCGTCAGGTAGCCCAGCGCCTGGTGCGGGCGGACGGTGTTGTAGGTGGTTTCCCAGGCGAGCAGGGCAGGCCGCAGACCGGCCAAGGTCGGCTCGGCGTCGGTGACCTCGTAGAACTCCTCGGTGTGGGTGCGGTTGGCCCGTTCCACGCGGCCGTTGAGCTTGGGGCTGCGGGGTGGCAGGGTGAAGAGCGCGATCCCGCGCGCCTGGCAGGCCGCCTCGAACTCGGCCATGAACTCACTCCCGTTGTCGACGCTGATGGCCTGCACCCTGAAGGGCATCCGGTCGGCCAGCGCGTCGAGGATGGCCAGCGTGGCGCGGGCGCTCGCGCTGCTGCGCAGTTCGAGCACGTCCCAGCGGCTGACCACGTCGCGGGCGGTGAACTGCTTCAGCACGAGACCCGGGACGGGCCGCACGTCGAGCGTGTCGAGCTGCACGAGATCGCCCGGGTGCCGGGCCCCGAAGCCGGCCGGCTTGCGCACCGCGTGGGGACGGCGCCACCCCCGATGGCGCGCGCTGATCGGGCGCCCCCGCGGCTCGCGCAGCTCGCCCGTGGCCCGCAGGCGATCGAGGATGCGGCCCACCCTGGAGACCGAGAGCACGATCCCCTCGCGGCGCAACAGGACGGCGAGCTTGTCCTTGCCCCAGCGCGGATAGGCCCCGCCGCAGGCGGCGCACCGCGACGAGCTCGCCCAGGGTCCAGGTGGGCCGCCGCCGGCGCAGGGGACGGGACGGTCGATCCTCGAGGGTCTCGAGCCGATGGCGATCGAACCGCGTCAGCCAGCGGTACACCGTGGGGCGGGAGTAGCCGAAGTGCCGCGCCGTGCGGCTGACGTTGGCGCCGTGGGCGCGATGCCAGTCCAGCATGGCCAGGCGGGCCTGGGCCCGGCGGGAGAGCGGCGGCGCGGCGGCGGACGCGACGGGCAGGCGCAGGATGCGGTGGTGGGCGTTGGTCCCCTGGGGATGGGCGCGCTGGCGTCTAGACTTCACCGCGAGGGTCCTCCTGCTGCTGGTGGCTGACACTCCCAGCGTAGCGAGGGCTCTCACCCCATCACATAGGCCCGTCGCGCCTCACCCCGCGTCCAGCCCCGGTGTCACGGACGTATCTGGACGCGCTCATCTCGTGTACTCGTCCGTCTTCAGCCCGGGATGGCCCCCCTCACCCGGGCCGGGCTACGCTCGAGCCGGGCAACGGGACGAGCGCACACCCCTCCGCACGCGCCATCGTCGCGAGGGGCGCATCGGATGTCGCCAGCCGGTCGCCGCGCGCAAGCGCCGTGGCCAGTGCCATGCAGTCGGCCATGGACACCGGACGTTGCGTGCGGTCGTAGTGCTTCGCGCGAAGGCGCCCGCCGTGCCGCGCGATGGCATCGTCAACCGGGACCACGACCAGCCCGGCTGCCACGAGCCAGTCCAGTCGTTCCTCCACCTCGCCAGGGGTCCGGCCCTTGATCCGCACCAGCACGTCCAGGGTCTCGGCCACATTGACGGCGCTGATGACGGCATGGTCGCCGGGGTCACGCAGCAGGGCCGCGACCTCGACCGCCGCCGGTTCTCCGGTGAGGAACGCGATCAGGGCCTGGGCGTCCAGGACGGTCATCGCCTCACCCAGCGCCGATCCTCATCCGCTGCCTCCTCGTCGCGGAGCATCGCCCGAGCCTCATCGCTGGTGGGCCCAGGGCCCGCGAGCGATCCCATCGCCGCACCGACCGGGTCGTCGGGGATGGGCCGCACCAGCAGGGAGTCGCCGCGATCCTCGACCAGGACGCGGGTGGTGCGCCATCGCCGCCGGATTTCGGCCGGCACGGAGATCTGACCGCCCTTCGAAATCGTCGTCTGCCTCATGGGAGCTAGGTTAGCGCATGAGGGAGCGGCACGCAACGTGCAAGATCGCGCGACGCATGCACATGCCGGTCGCACATGACGACTGCTGGGGCCGGCATCGCGGGGCGTGCGGCACGGGGCAGAGTCGTCCGCCAACGGGCGGAGTCGTCCGCCAAGGGACGGAGTCGCCCGCTACGGGGTCGAGTCGTCCGCCAGGCGCGTGGACGGGGCGGGCTGGCGGGCTGCGGCCCGAACAGGGACAGCGCGGTCCGGGCGGATCGTCCCCGGGGCCGCAACCGGAATCTCGTCGACCACCGGGATCTTTCCAACCACCGGGATCGCCTGACCGATCGAGCG
>JAJYJR010000948.1 GCA_021789355.1 Chloroflexota bacterium
CCTCGGGCGTGCGTCGCTCCTCCGACGGGCGCCCGAAGTACAGGCCGCCGGTCAGCTCGCGGACGATCAGCACGTCGACGTCCCGGACGACCTCCGGGCGCAGTGTCGAGGCGTCGACCAGGGACGGCTCGGTCGCCACCGGCCGCAGGTTCGCGAACAGCTCGAGGCCGCCGCGCAGTGCGAAGAGCGCCTGCTCGGGGCGCACGGCCGCGTTGGGGTCGTCCCAGCGCGGGCCGCCCACGGCGCCGAGGAAGACCGCGTCCGACTCCCGGCACGCGTCCAGGTCCCCGTCGCGGATCGGCACGCCGTACGCGTCGATCGCCGCGCCGCCCACCAGGAGCTCCCGCCACTCGATCGCGAAGCCGAAGCACTCCGCGGCGGTGTCCAGGACGCGGCGGCCGGCGGCGACCACCTCGGGGCCGATGCCGTCCCCGGGGATGGCGGCGATCCGGTACGTGACCTCGCTCACGGCAGCCGCCCCGCGGCCGCGCCCCGGGCCTCGGCCGCGCCCGCCTCACCGCCCGCGGCGGCGGCCGTCGCCGCGACGTGCAGCTTGTTGGCCGCGGTCACGTACGCCTCCAGCGAGGACTCGATGATGTTGGTGGAGAGACCGTGGCCCGTCACGATCAGCGGTGGCTGGCCCGTGTCGGTCGAGCGATGGCACCGCACCAGCGCGTTGCCTTGCGCGTCCTCGCCCGCGGTGACCGCGCGGATCTCGTACTCGTCGAGCACCAGGCGCCAGCCCACGATCGGTTCGAGTGCCTCGTCGACGGCGCGGTACAGCGCGTCCACCGGCCCGTTCCCGGTCGCCTCGGCCTGGCGCGTCTCGTCGCCCACGGCGAGCTTCACGCTCCCGGTGGAGCGTCCGCCGTGCGAGCTCGTGACGCTCCAGCCGTCGAGCGCGATCCCGTCGCTCACCTCCGACGCGTGCTGGCCCACGATCGCCAGCAGGTCGGCGTCGGTGACCTCCTTCTTGGCGTCGGCCAGCGCGATCGCCTCGCGATACACCGCGTCGAGCGCCTCGCCCTCGAGCTCGAAGCCGAGCTCGCGGAGCTTGCCCTGCAGCCCGCGCCGGCCGGAAAGCTTGCCGATCGAGAGCGTGCTGCCCGCCAGCCCCACGGATTGCGGGGTCATGATCTCGTACGTCAGCGGGTTCTTGATCACGCCGTCCTGGTGGATCCCCGACTCGTGGGCGAACGCGTTGCCGCCGACGATGGCCTTGTTGGGCTGGACGACGAACCCGGTCAGGTAGCTGACGAGCCGGCTGGCGTTCATGATCTGGTCGGTCTGCACGCGGCTGGCGAGGCCGGGGAACTGCGTGGGCCGCGTCCGGAGGCCCATCACCACCTCCTCGAGGGAGGCGTTCCCGGCGCGCTCGCCCAGCCCGTTGACCGTGACCTCGAGCTGGCGCGCGCCTGCCTGGACCGCGGCGAGCGTGTTGGCGGTCGCGAGCCCCAGGTCGTTGTGGCAATGGACGCTGACGACGGCGTCCGTCCCGACCAGGTCCACCACGCGGCCGACCAGCACGCCGAACTCGGCGGGGATGGCGTACCCGACGGTGTCGGGGATGTTGACGGTGGTCGCGCCGGCGTCCACCACCGCCTCGTACACGCGGAGCAGGAAGTCGGGGTCGGTCCGGCTGGCGTCCTCGGCGCTGAACTCGATCTCGGCGTCGCGCCCCAGCGCCTGCCGGCCGTATCGGACCCACTGGACCGCCGCCGCCAGGGCCTCCTCCCGCGACATGCGCAGCTTGTGCTTCAGGTGGATGTCGCTGGTAGCGATGAACACGTGCAGGTGCGGCCGTTCGGCGACGCGGATCGCCTCCACCGCGCGCTGCGGGTCGCCCTCGCGGCAGCGTGCCAGCGCGGCCACGGCGACGCCCTTCGTCTCCTTCGCGATCCGGTTGACCGCCTCGAAGTCGCCCGGGGACGAGGCGGGGAAGCCGGCCTCGATGACGTCGACGTCGAGACGGACCAGGGCACGCGCGACCTCGAGCTTCTCGGCGACGGTGAGCCCGGCGCCGGGCGCCTGCTCGCCGTCGCGCAGGGTCGTGTCGAAGATGCGGACCCGGCCGGGGTCCACGCGGCCCGGTGCGGGCGCGCCTGCCGGTACTGGGGACCCTGCCGGTACTGGAGCCTCTGCCGGTCCGCTCATCGTGCCCCCTCCCCGCTCGAGCGCTCGGCCGAGGCCTGCGCCTGCTCCGGGCGCACCTCGACCGGGTTCAGCCAGCGCATCTTCGAGCGCAGGTCGGCCCCGACCCGCTCGATCAGGTGGTCCTGGTCCTGCCGCCGCAGCCGGTTGAACTCTGGGCGGCCCACCTCGTTCTCCGCGATCCAGCGCTTCGCGAACGTGCCGTCCTGGATCTCGGTGAGCACCTGGCGCATCGTGTCGCGCACGTGCCCGTCCACGATCCGCGGTCCGGAGACGTAGTCCCCGTACTCGGCGGTGTCGCTCACGCTGAAGCGCATGAAGTTGAGCCCGCCGCGGTACATCAGGTCCACGATGAGCTTCAGCTCGTGCATGACCTCGAAGTACGCCAGCTCGGGCTGGTAGCCCGCCTCG
>JAJYJR010000949.1 GCA_021789355.1 Chloroflexota bacterium
AGTGGGTCGCGGAGGGCCGACTCGTCAGCGTTTCAACCATCAGGTGGAGCCAGAGGCGGCCGGGGCAGACGGCAGACGAGTGAGGAGTGGGGCCGCGAGTGAACCGGTTGGTCGGGGCGAGAGGACTAGACCCGGCCGTTCCCATCACCCGGATCGTGGTGCCCGACTGGCTCGCTGACGCGCTGAACGACGCCGCCTGACGCAGTTGGACCTCGTCGCCAGTCGGGGCCGGCTTGTGTGGTCAAGCAGGTAGTCTTGCCACATGGAGATCAAGGACTGGTTCGGCGAGGAGGTCGCCGCCACCTATGACGACGACACGGCGGAGCTGTCGGCGCCGGAGGTCCTCGGCCCGCAGCTCGATGTGCTCGCCGAGCTCGCCGCGGGTGGCCCCGTGCTCGAACTGGCGATCGGCACCGGGCGGGTCGGGCTGCCGCTCGCCGAGCGTGGCCTCCGGGTGGCCGGGATCGAGCTGTCGGCAGCGATGGTCGAGCGGTTGCGGAGCAAGCCCGGAGGCGACGAGGCATCGATCCCTGTGGTCATCGGCGACATGACGACCGCGCAGGCACCCGGTGCCGGCTCGTTCCGCCTCGTCTTCCTCGTCTACAACTCACTCCTGAACCTGACGACCCAGGAGGCGCAGGTCGCCTGCTTCCAGAACGCCGCCGCGCACCTCGCACCCGGCGGCCACTTCCTCGTCGAGCTGCCGTTTCCCGGCCTCCGACGTGGCGAGCGGTTCACGGTCTTCGATCACAGCGACACGCACCTCGGGATCGACGAATACGACGTGGCCACCCAACGCCTGTGGTCTCATCACATCAAGTTCCTCCCCGACGGGCGCGTGGAGCGGTGGTCCCCGCCGTTCCGCTACGCGTGGCCCGGAGAGCTCGACCTCATGGCGCGGCTCGCGGGGATGCGGCTCGTCCACCGGTGGGGCGAGTGGGACCGGACCGCCTTCACGAGCGAGAGCAGGAAGCACGTGTCGATCTGGCGGAAGGCCGAGAACGACGCGTAGAGGGAACGGCTTCTGTCTGCAGGTCAGGGCGAGAGGACTTGAGGCCGAGGTAACAAGCGAGCCGAGTGCCGTTCACGCGATCGTCGCGTCGGCAGCGCCGCTTACCGTCGGCGCCGATCCTTCTCAATCTGGAGCAGCGCGTCGTGCAGTAGCTGGTAGGCCTCGGCCGTGTCAGGCCGCTGGTCGGGCATACGGCCCAGCTCGCGCGCCGCACCCGCGAGCCGCTCAAGCACGGCCGGGATCGCCGCCTCGGGGACCGATCCGACCGTCGCGCCGCGATAGTCCGTCAGGATGGCCTGGATCGCCTTGGGCAGCCGCTTGCTGTCCACGCTGCCGTCCAGGAGTCGGAATGGCAGGTGCCAGCTGCCTGGGCGGGATGGGTCTCCGACGTAGGCGAAGCAGCGCGCCGGGATCTCGTACTTGGGATGGAGCAGGGTCTCGCTCACCGCTCCCGGTGCCCCGGCCCGTGCCGTCTCGCGGGGCAGGAGCGTGCCCGGCGTGGGCGTCGGATCGACGGGCCGGTAGATGCCGTGGACGCTCAGCCACCACAAGCCCTCGGGCGGTGTCGGCGCCTCCAAGTACACGAGGGCCCGGCCGTGGTGCCCTCCGCTGGCGATGTCCGCCGCGTAGAGCAGGTGCCCATCGCTCACGGCCACCGCGCGGACGCCCTGTGCCACGGCGTAGCGCGTCGCCTGCTCCAAAGCGGCCTCGACAGCGGCTTCGCTCCACGCCAGCGCGCCGGGACGTTTCGTCTCGATCACCAGGTACTTGATGCCCAGGCGCGTCAGCAGTAAGTCGGCATAGCCGATCTGATGGTTGAGATCGTCGACATGCCAGTCGAGGGCGTGCGTGAAGAGGTCCGCGACGATGAGCTCGGCGACGCGCTCCGCCCCACCACCGGGACGGTCGGTCTCGACCAGCCTGCGGCGTCGCAGCTCGAGAAAACTCGGCCACGTCTCGGCGAGCCGGGATTGGAGATGCTCGCGCAGAACGAGGTGGGCCGTCACAGCTCGTACTCCCCGTCGATGATGCTGCTTCGTGAGCGTACTCCGCCGTAGGAATGGATCGGGGGTCATGGCTGCAGCGTCCCGGCCACGGGGCGCATGGGCACCAGGTAGCAACCGCGGCGGCCCGAAAAGGCAGCCCCGCCGCGACGTGATATCCGTGCGGCGGGAGCCGGTGAATGGGCCGTCCCGAAACGAGGTCGTATCGGAGCAGGCTGCAACGTCTGTCAAGATCCTGGACTGGCCCGAAGCCCCCGGAGAAGCCGGGCGTCCCAGCGTGACGACCTGCGGCACGGCAGCCCGACGCGGACTTCATGGTTCGCCTGTCCAGAGCGGGCGCGACCCCCATGCGCGGTCTTGCGCGAGCGTGGGCGAGTGGTCAGTATCCGGTGGTCATGGTGCAAGGGGCGCTTCCGAGCGCGCTGTCCGACGCGCATCTCGCCGCGCTGCGGAACCTCGTCGCGCTGCTACCGCTGGCCGACGTCAACTGGGCGCTCACGGGCAGCATGGGGCACCTTCTGCAGGGCGCGCCTGTCCAGCCACAC
>JAJYJR010000950.1 GCA_021789355.1 Chloroflexota bacterium
TTCTCCCGCTCGGTGACATCGCGGGTGGTGAGGACGATGCCGCGGACCGCCGGTTCGGCGAGGAGGTTCGCGGCGACGGTCTCGCACCAGGGCCACGAGCCGTCCCGGTGCAGCAGCCGCGCGAGCACGGGCCGTGACGTCACACCCGGTGGACCGGTGAGCTCGTCGCCGGCGGCCGGCCGGTCCTCCGGGTGCACGAGCTCGACGAACGGTCTGCCCAGCAGCTCCTCCGGCCGGTAGCCGAGCACTCGCTCGACCGATGCCGTCACGTAGCGCATCGCGCCCGCCTGGTCGACGACCGCCGTGACGTCCGAACCGTTCTGGACGAGGGCCCTGAACCGCGCCTCGCTCTCCTCGGTCGCGCGGCGGCCGGCGTCGCGCAGTGCAAGGACCGCGATCACGCCGACCGCGAGCAGGAGGGTCGCGATCGAGCTGCCAAGCGCGAGCCTTCGCGCGGATTCGGCCTCGCCCTCGAACCGCCCCCTGAGGCTCCCGACCAGGGCGTGCAGCTCCTGGAACGCAGGATCCACCTGAGTGGCGTCGACCTCCTTCGCCGCGGCAAGCTGGCCGGTGGCGACGAGGTCGAACTCCTCCGACATCGCCGATCGATACCGGGCGACGATCCCGCTGAGCTGCTCCACCCAGGCGACATCCTGGGCGCCCACTGCGTGCAGCCCTCCGAGCGCCGACCCGATCTGCCCCCAGCCCTCCTCGATCGCCGCCCGGAGATCGGCGGAGATGGAGCCCTCGGCGAGGGCCTGCCACTCGCGGGCGCTCTGCCCGTTCGCCGCCGAGTCCAGCACGGTCAAGAGGTGGCCCTGGTGATCGACACTGGCGGACTGACCGCTGAACGAGATGATGGCGAGTGAGGCCGCTGCCCCGATGAGGGCCGCGACGCCGGCGATCCTCCAGCGGCGCACGAAGGAATGGGCCCGCGTCCTGGTCATCGATCGGGTCTCCTCGGCCAGGGTGGAGCGCCGCGCCGCGCTCCACCAAGCATAGGTGCGCGCCGTCTCGCGTCAAGAACCCGGGACCGTCCTGTGAACCCGGGACCGTCCACAGAACCTGCGTCCGTCTCGGCCGTCGCACGGTTGAAGATCAGGGCCGCCAGGGAACCGCAGGCGGGTTGGCGCGCGCCGACGAGGGCTGGTCGACGGGTCACAGGCCCGGGTGCTGACGCAGAGCCCGCGTCCCGGAACCGCGGTCAAGCGCCGTGCCAACGGCCGTGAGCGGGACCTGGAAGGGGTTGGATGCGCTCGATGCCCGATGTCATTGGTGTCGCCCCTGTGGCTCTCGGGAAGCAGGCACATGGCAGCGAACGCCGGCGAACCGGCCGTAATCGGCGTCGAATGAGACGATCGTGGCGTCGTGCTCAACCGCGAGCGCGGCCAGGTGGGCGTCCCCGACGAGGTTCGCGGCCGTCCCGGTCTCGGCCAGCAGGCCGGCCAGGACACCGAGATGGCGAGACGTGGGGTCGACGATCGTCGCGCTCGGCTGGGCGAGCCAGGCGGCAACGACCGCCATTGCCTGCTCGGGAGTCAGCGGGCGCGGAAACACGGCGCGATGGGTGGCGAGCCGGACGAACGCAAGGACGACGGTCCACGCGAAGCCAACTGGCTCACGGCCATTGAGCGCATCGTCAAGCCATGGGCGGGCGCGCTGGTGGTGAGGGCTGGCCACGTTGACCGCATACAGCAGGACGTTCGCGTCGACGACGAACACGGCGCTACTTCCGCGCCGCGATCTTCCGGATGAGCTCCTCGTCTTCGAGATCGGCCGCGAGTCGCGTCGCCTTGTCCAGCGGGAACGCTGCCGGCCCCATATCGAAGGTCCGCGTCCGGAACGCCCGCCGCCGGCCTCGACTCGTCCCGCCGGCCCGAATCGCTTCGTTCACAGCCTGCTTGAACGTCAGGCCTCGCTCGCGCATGAGGCGCCGGACGATCTGGTCCGTGTCGGCCTCCAGAGTCACGGTAGTCCGCATGTTTGCATCATAGCGCCTTACAAGTACGCATCGTTGCATCACATGGGCGACTGCTCCTGCAGCCTCGTTCCGGCGCAGGAGGATCCCCGGTACGATGCCCCGGATGGCCGTGAGCCAGAACGGATGTACCGGCGCGTGCCGGCCGGAGTCGGACATGCGCGCAACCACTCGGGGCGGCACGAGCTTCGTCGAGCGGGTCACGGTGGAGGTCGGTGCCGACACCTGCGAGGCGGTCGCGACCCCGCTCGAGGGTGAGGAGCACGAGCGGTACCGGGCCATCCTCACTCGAACAGCGGCGGCACCTCCCGCGCGAACCGCTCCAGCAGTTCGACCTGGGCCGCCGGTCCGAGCCCCGGCAGGTAGTCGCGCGCCACGACGTGGAGGTTGCCCCCCGCGGCATCGACGTACGCGCGCAGCTGCTCCGCAACCGCCTCCGGCGACCCGCCGATGTAGCAGCCCCGCATCGCCGCCTCGTCCTCGGGTGGCAGCGGCCCCCCGGTCGGGAGCGGTTCCCCGACCCGGGTCGAGGCTGCCCGCAGGTCGCGGTACTTCCACTGGGCGAGGCGGACCAGGTC
>JAJYJR010000951.1 GCA_021789355.1 Chloroflexota bacterium
GGCAGCCAGCTCGTCCCGTCACTGGAGATCCAGGCACCGGCGACGCCAGAGCGATCGGCCCCCACGGCCATGATCCGCGTTCCGTCCGAGAGCAGCATCGGGCTCGTGACGGTGGTCGCGAAGGGGAAGCTCGAGGCGCCGACAGCCGCCCAGGACCGGCCGTCGCGCGAGGCCCAGAAGGTCTCGGCTCCACCCGTGACGCCAACGGCAAGGAGACCGGACGCGCCGGCGTACAGGCGGGTGACCTGCTGCGTGACGGGCGGCGCGCTCGCGGCGGTCCAGGTCCGGCCGTCGGCCGAGCTCCACGCCGCGCCAACCGTGCGGGTTGTGCCGCTTGCGGTGTTGCTGCCGACCGCCACGAGCCCGTCCGACCGATGGATCAGGGCCAGGACGACACCCTTCGGGAACGCCGTGGTGAAGGCCGGCTCGGCCTGCCACGTGCGCCCGTCGGTCGATGTCCACTCCATCGGCGTGGATGCCGCGGATGGCGCGACCGGCACGCGCTGGCCGAAGAGCACGAGGCCCGACGGTCCTGACACCACCGGACCGAGCACTGCTCTCCCGAACACCGCGGTCGTGGCTTCCGGGAGCTGCTGCCAGGACCGTCCGTCCGACGAGGTCCACAGCCGGATGGGGAAGACCGGATTGCAGTTGCCGCCCGCCCCACCGCCACAGAGCGCATCGAGCCTGCTGGCCGTGCCCAGGGCGAGTACGCCGCCCGGGATGGCGACGAGGGTCGTGAGCTGGCTGCTTGCGAAGGATGGACCGGAGTCGAGGCGCTGCCAGGCGACGCCGTCGGGCGATTGCCAGATGACGGCCTGTTGGCCGCTGTTCGCGTTGCCTGCGAGCAGATAGCCGTTGGCGAATGGGACGGCGCTCATGATCGTGTCGCCATCCCGAAGGAGCCCGCTGCTGCTGGCATCGGTCGCCATGACCTGTTTCCAGCCAATCGTGGGGGCGACGGGAGCGGCGGGCGTGGTCGCGGGGGAACTGGACGACGGCGCGCTGGACGAGACCGCTGAGGGGCTGCTGGTCGCGGCCGGCACCACGGCGTTGTGGCCGGGCAGCGTCGCCACAACCAGGGTCGCAGCCACCACCAGGATCAGGAGCACCGCCGCGGCACCGGCGAGGCGCGCGCCGACGGTGAACCGGCGGATCCTGCGGGCGGGTCGCGGATGCTCGGCCGGGATGGCGGCCACGCGCGCGCGGAGCGCCGGCGACGCGGGCCCATCCGCGATGCGCCGCGCGGCCTCGCGGACCTGGCGGTCGAACTGCTCGTCGTTCATCGCACATCTCCCGCGCCTCGGCGTCGAGCGCGGCGCGCAGCGCGCGCAGGGCATAGTGCAGGCGACTCTTCACCGTGCCCGCCCGTTGGCCGGTTCGCGCCGCGATCTCGTCGAGCGAGTAGTCGCCGAGGTAGTGCAACGCCACCACGAGGCGGTGTTCGGGCGAGAGCATCACCAACGCGCGCACCAGCGCATCGGTGCCGCTCAGGGCGTCCGCGTGGTCGGCTGCGGTGCCGGGATCGGGGTCCACGCCGGTGATGGGACGCAGGCGTCGTGCCCCGATCCGATCGCGGCACGCATTCACAACGATGCGCGTGAACCACGGCTCAAACCGGGCGGGATTCCGCAGGTCATCGAAGTGCTCCCAGGCGCGCAACGCGGCATCCTGCACCGCGTCCTCGGCCTCCGCGCGGTCCCCTCCGAGGATGACCGTGGCCAGGCGGCACGCCGCATCGAGCTGCGCGCCCGCCAGGCGCGCAAAGGCCAGATCGCGGTCAACGGGGACCGCCGCGCGATCCTGAGCTCCCACGCGTGTCATCTCCCATCCAGCGATCCTGTCCATCCCGACCAACCAGACTGCCCACCCGGCCGGAAGGTTCAATCTTCGCGCGCTGAGAGCGTCGTGATCGAGGCGGGCGCGTCAATCGCGGCGCCGAGCGATCCGTCATGGGATCGGCACCAGCGACACGATGGTGGTGGCGCCGAAGTCGGTCTGCGCCGTCGTGACGAGGTTGCCGCGCGCGTCGACCCCGAGTCCAACGACGTGCGTCGGCCCGGTGGTTCCGGCGGGTGGCACTAGCGGCCAGCCGGACGGACAACCCCGCGGAGATGGGGAGGTCGACGGACAACAGGCAGTGCATCGTCGGTGCGCCGATGCTGGATAGGGGAGGACCACCGCGACAAGTGCCAGTCGGACCCGCGTGCTTCGTCGGGTCCGGACGGCGGACGGGTCGGCGTATGGTGAGCGCGTGAACGTCGCTTGGTCAGGGGGCGCCACCTGGATCGGGATACTCGCGACGGTCCTGGCGCTGGTACATGCTGCGCATGGTCGCGGTCGACCAGTCGAACTGCACGCACTGCCGGGGCTGGCTGGCCGTCGGTCGGTTGGACACGTCGGATGGAGATCGGGAGCACACCGGCGCCCCTGATCACGTGGCCGGTATCGCCCGAGCCGCTGCCAGACGCGATGCCGGGATCGGCCGAGATGCTCACCTGTGGCGGCATGACGTTCCCGCGCTCGGCGCTCGACGGGCCCACCGAC
>JAJYJR010000952.1 GCA_021789355.1 Chloroflexota bacterium
CGCCGAGGGCGGCGGCGAGGTTCACGGCGGTGGTGGTCTTGGCGCTCCCCCCCTTGTGATTCGTGACCGCGAACGTGTTCACTCCGGTCGCCCGATCTTCCCGACCTCAAGGTCATCGATCAGAGCGCCGGCAGCGACGCGAGCGTGACGTGGGAGGAGATCCGTCATGGCCCCTGGAGTGCCTCCCGCTGGCGGCTGGACGGAGCCGTCACCGGCTCCGGGACCGTGGGCTCCCCCGGTGGGCCTGAGGCGCTGTCAGGCCGCGCAGCCCGCGGTGATGCAACGTTCTGGCGGGCCGCGATGACGACTGCGCGCGCCTGCCGTCCAGGCTCCACGTCCGGGGCGGTCAGCTCTTTGGACCAGAGTATCTGCGCTTGCGTAACTCCGCTGAATGCAGTTGCAGGATCCCGCGCGTAGGCGAGCAGCGTCCTGCGCAGCCGCGGCTCGTCCTCGCCGGTCGCGAGCGTCAGGATCCGCTGTGCGTCCTCCCTGATGCCCGGCGGGGGCGGCGGTGCCGCGGCCCGCAGGACCTTCGGAGACTCAGTGGGCGCGACCTGCTCGCCTGCGTAGAAGAGCTCCTCATGGAGCTTCTCGCCCGGGCGAAGCCCCATGATCTCGATCGGTTGGCTGTCCGGGTCTCGACCCGCGAGCCGGATGAGGTCGCGTGCGAGGTCCATGACCCTGACGGGCTCACCCATGTCGAGCACGAACAGGTCGCCCGTGCACCCCAGCGCGGCCGCGTCGAGGATCAGCCAGGAAGCCTCCGGGATGGTCATGAAGAATCGCGTCATCTCGGGATCCGTGACCGTCAGCGGCTGGCCCTTTTCCAGCTGGTCCTGGAAGATCGGCACCACGCTGCCCGAGGACCCCAGCACGTTCCCGAAGCGCACGGCAACGTAGGGGCGCGCGGTCCGGCGCGCGGTGTCTGCGACGAGCATCTCGGCGATGCGCTTGCTCGCGCCCATCACGCTCGACGGCTGGACCGCCTTGTCGGTCGACACGAACACGAAGCGTTCGACACCGGTCGCGACGGCCGCGTCGAGCAGCGCAAGCGTGCCGCCGATGTTCACGTAGGCCGCGTCCGAGGGGTCGTCCTCCATCAGCGGCACGTGCTTGTAGGCGGCGGCATGGAAGATCACGCTCGGAGCCTCCGTGCAGAGGAGTCGCTGCATCGCCGGCCGGCTCACGACGTTCGCGAGGTGGACGCGCAGGTCGCCGCTGCCGCCGCCATGACTCGCTCGCATCTCGAGCTCGCGCTGCACGGTGTACAGCGGGCTCTCGGCTCGGTCGACCAGGACCAGCCGGGTCGGGCCGATCGCGTGCACCTGCCGGGCGAGCTCGGATCCGATCGAGCCGCCCGCACCGGTGATCAGGACCACTTTGCCCCGGATGATCTTTTGCACCGCCGCGGCGTGCTCGGTGACCATGGGCCGCCGCAGCAGGTCCTCCACGTGCACCCGACGGATCCGGTACGCGTCCACGCTCCCGTCGATCATGTCGTGCATCGAGGGAACGGTGCGCACCTCGATGCCGAGGGCAAGGGCAGCGTCGACCACGCGTCGTACGGCGCTGCCCGACGCACTCGGCATCGTGATGAGCAGACAGCGAGCCCCCGTCGCTGCAGCCGCCTGCCTCAGCGACCGGAGACCACCGTACACCCGCACGCCGGCGACCGAGCTGCCAGCCAGCGCGGGGTCGTCATCCAGGAACCCGACCGGGAGCACGCCTGCGCCCGGCTCTCGCCGCGCGGACCGCACCACTAGCACCCCGGCCTGACCGGCGCCGTACAGGAGCGTGGGGCGGGGGTCGAGCCTGGCACCGGACACGTGGTGGGGAGCCAGGTCGGAGGCTGCGCGGATCGCGAAACGCGCACTTCCAAAGATCGACATGCTCAGCAGGGGCTCCAGCACCCAGAAGGTTCTCGGGAACCCGGCTGCCCACTCAACCCCCAGGATCGCCGACGTGCCGTAGAACGAGCCCACGGCTACCAGCGATCCGAGGGAGACGGCCGCAACGATTCGACCAAGATCGGGCACGCTGGCGAAGCGCCAGCCCCGACTGTACAGGCCCAAGCCGATGTTGGAGACGGTGCGCACGGGCAGGAGCACCGCCAGCGCGGGCCAAAAGGCGAACAGTGTCCCCGCGTCGACCAGGTGGTCGTAGCGGAGCGTGAGGCTGACGTACCCGGCCGCTGCGACACCGACGAAATCCAGCGCGAGAAGATGGCGACCCCGCACCCGGCCGGCGACGGACCCAAGTGCCTCGAGCCTGGGAGCGGCGAGAAGCCTTCCCGGGATCCGCTCGATCCGTCCGGATGCGGATGTGACGAGAGTGGACATGAGCGCGGGCCACGCTCGACGACGAACTGTCAATAGGGCCTCGCAATCCTGGGAGGCCCGGGTACCGACGTGCGCGCGGTGCGGGGGGATCCGGCGCGGCACGGCAGGGCGTAGGACAGGAGCGAACACGGGACGCCCCTTCGCGGGCTACTCAGGGGCCCAGCGGCCACAACCCCCTCCCGACTAATTGCGGGTGCGGTCTTGCG
>JAJYJR010000953.1 GCA_021789355.1 Chloroflexota bacterium
GCCTCGCCGCGGCGTGCCCGACCGGACCCTCTGGACCGCCCAGGGCGAGCGGTCCGGCACGGTCCGAGGGCCAGCCGGGCGGCGAGAATATTCCACGGCTGCTGCGTGCGCTCATGTCGCGGACGGTGGGGACAGTCGAGCGCAACCGTGCTTGCCTCCGATCGGACGTACGCTCAGGACCACCGCGATCGCACCAAGAGGCTCAAACACACATGGACCAGCAATGGGTCTGCCTCGATGGCAACGAGGCCGCCGCGCGAGTCGCCTACGCGCTCAGCGAGGTGATCTCGATCTTCCCGATCACCCCCGCGTCGCCGATGGCGGAGCACGCCGACGACTGGGCGGCGGCGGGACGCCCGAACCTGTGGGGCTCCGTGCCCGACGTCGTCGAGATGCAGTCCGAGGGCGGCGCGGCCGGGGCGATGCACGGCGCCCTCCAGAAGGGTGCCCTCGCTACGACGTTCACCGCGTCGCAGGGCCTCCTGCTGATGATCCCCAACATGTTCAAGATCGCGGGCGAGCTGACCCCCGCAGTGATCCACGTGGCGGCGCGCACGATCGCGACCCACGCCCTGTCGATCTTCGGCGACCACAGTGACGTCATGCACGCCCGGGCCACCGGCTGGGCGATGCTGGCCTCCGGCTCGGTCCAGGAGGCCCACGACTTCGCCCTCGTCGCCCATGCGGCGACCCTTCGGGCCCGCGTGCCGTTCCTCCACTTCTTCGACGGCTTCCGCACGTCGCACGAGATCAACAAGATCGCGCTCCTCACCGACGACGACATGCGGGCGCTCGTTCGCGACGACGACGTGCTCGCCTTCCGCAGCCGCGGCCTGACGCCCGATGCCCCCGTCGTGCGCGGCACGGCCCAGAACCCGGACGCGTTCTTCCAGGCACGCGAGGCGTCGAACCCGTACTACCTGGCGGTTCCCGGGATCGTCCAGGAGGTGATGGACGAGCTGGCCGCCCGGACCGGTCGGCGCTACGGGCTGGTCGACTATCACGGCGCCCCCGACGCGGATCGCGTCATCGTCGTGATGGGATCGGCCATCGGCGCCGTCGAGGAGACCGTCGACACGCTCAACGCCGCGGGCGCCCGGGTCGGCGTCCTCAAGGTCCGCCTCTTCCAGCCGTTCCCCGTCGACGAGATGGTGGCCGCGCTGCCGGCCAGCGTGCGGGCCATCGCCGTCCTCGACCGGACGAAAGAGCCGGGTGCGGTCGGTGAGCCGCTCTACCAGGCGGTCGTCACCGCGATCACCGAGCGGATGGACGGGGACCAGCCACCCTTCGCGAGGATGCCCCGGGTCATCGGCGGTCGCTACGGTCTCGCCTCCAAGGAGGTGACGCCGGGGATGATCAAGCCGGTGTTCGACGAGCTCGCGAGCGAACGGCCGAAGCGCCACTTCACGGTCGGCATCCACGACGACGTGACGTACCTCAGCCTTCCGATCGACACCGAGTTCCGGCGCCCGCGACCCGCGGGTGAGGTCCAGGCGGTCTTCTTCGGCCTCGGCTCCGACGGCACGGTGGGCGCCAACCATGCCTCGATCAAGATCATCGGCGAGGGGACCGACCTCCACGCCCAGGGCTACTTCGTGTACGACTCGAAGAAGTCCGGTGGGCTCACGGTCTCGCACCTGCGGTTCGGGCCCGAGCCGATCCACTCGGCGTACCTGATCGACGCCGCGGACTTCGTGGCCTGCCACCAGTTCGGGCTGCTCGAGAAGACGGACGTCCTCGGGTTCGCGAAGCCCGGCGCCACCGTCCTCCTGAACTCGCCCTACGGCCCGGCCGAGGTCTGGGACCACCTCCCTCGCGAGGTCCAGCAGCAGCTCATCGAGAAGTCCATCGACCTGTGGGTCATCGACGCGTTCGCGGTCGCGACCGAGGTCGGGATGGGCAACCGCATCAACACGGTGATGCAGCCCTGCTTCTTCCACCTCGCCAACGTGCTCCCGGCGGCCGACGCGATCGCCCGCATCAAGGCCAACGTCGAGAAGACGTACGCCAAGCGCGGCCAGGCGGTGGTCGAGCGCAACTTTGCCGCCATCGACCGCTCGATCGAGCGGCTGAACCGGGTGGCGCTCGGCACGGCCGCCACCGGCGCCCCGATCCCGCCCGTCGTCCCCGCCGGCGCCCCGGAGTTCGTCAGGAAGGTCACGGCGGAACTGATGGCGGGTCGCGGGGACCGTCTGCCGGTGAGCGCGTTCCCGGTGGACGGGACGTTCCCCTCGGGCACGACCGCCTTCGAGAAGCGGGCCATCGCGCACGAGATCCCGATCTGGGATCCATCGATCTGCATCGACTGTGGCAAATGCGCCATGGTCTGCCCGCACGCGGCCATCCGGATGAAGGTCTTCCCGGCGGCTGCCGTCGCCGGCGCCCCGGCCGGCTTCCAGAGCAAGGAGTTCAAGTCCCGCGAGCTCGTCGACCACCGGATCACGATCCAGGTGGCGCCCGACGACTGCACCGGCTGCGGCGTCTGCGTCGACGTGTGTCCGGCCAAGAGCAAGACGGAGGTCCGGCACAAGTCGATC
>JAJYJR010000954.1 GCA_021789355.1 Chloroflexota bacterium
ACCCACACGAGCGCCCCGGCGTGCCTCAGCTCTTGGATCAACCAGACCAGCTCCATCACCTCGTCGCGCCCAAAACGGTCGAGGCGCAACACAGCGAGGTCGTCGGCCACGCCCTGCCGCACGCGCGCGATTGAGCGCTGGAGCCCGTCGCGCCGCGTGGCATCGCCGTGGACCAGGTCGTCGAAATCGAAGCCAACCCAGATGCGGTTCTCGGGGTCGTCCTCGCACCAGGCCCTGATACCCTCCCGCTGTCCGTCAATCGAGTCGCTCGCCCCTCGCGACGCAACCTGGTCCCGAGCGGACTTCGACGGGCTCTTGCGGCCGTAGCCCCAGATCCGGCGGGGGCCGAGGTCCTCGTAGGGCAGGACCACCCTGTTGATCACGCGCGGATCATACCGAGCCTGTGATGTTGATACAACAGACGTCCGACTCCTGGCCCCACAGGTTGGGAGCGACCGGGGTGGGCTCGGGACCGAGCCGCAGGTCGAAGGAATCGGCGAGGCTGTGCGCCGCGTCGGTCGAGAGGACGATCGTGCGGTAGCCGCGTGCGGCCGCCAGGAGCCCTGTTGCGGCCGCGACGCTCGTCTTGCCGACGCCGCCCTTTCCCGTGTAGACGATGATGCGCGCCATGCCGCCTCCAGGTGGTCGGGATGATCGTACCTCGGGCGGAGCGGGGTACCCTCGCGAGGATCTCGCGGCCAGCGACCGGCTATCCCGCGAGCGCGGCGCCCTCCACGCACATCGCGACGACGCCCAGCGTCGCGAGCCGGGCGAACGTCGCCCGCCGGCGCACGGTCCACGCCGCCACCTCCAGCCCCAGCGCTCGTGCGCGGGCCATCCCGGGTGCGTCCACGCCTCTCCACCGAGCGGCCACGCCCGCACAGCCGAGTTGCCTGGCGAGCTCCAGCGTCGCAGGCTCCAGGTCCTCGGTATTCAGCCAACAGCGCCAGGCAGGGGCGAGAACGCGCACGTGCGCCAGCGCCGGCGCATCGAAGGAGGAGACCACCGCGCGCGCCAGGCCGGGCCCCCGCGCGGCCCGCAGCGCGTCGACGAAGGGCGCACCCAGGTCCTCCTTGAGCTCGATGTCCAGGAACGCCGTGGACGGCACGACGGCCAGCACCGCCTCGAGGCTCGGCACGCCCAGCGCCGCCAGCCCGGAAACGGACAGATCGGCCGCCCGGGCCGGATCACCGTGGACGCGCGCGAGGGTCGTGTCGTGCAGGACGATCGGCGTACCCTCGCGCGAGGAGCGCACGTCGAACTCCAGGCCATCGCAACCGGGGACGTCGAGCGCGGCGAGGAAGGCGGCCAGCGTGTTCTCAGGCGCGCGACGGTGATCGCCGCGGTGCGCGAGCCGCAGGGGCGGCGGGCTCGCGGCAGCGGCCGTTCGCGGGGCCCCCTGCCCGGTGGGGTAGGCGGGATCGCGTCCATCGGCCCTGGCATGCGGCGCGGCGCTCCAGCGACCCTGTGCTGGTACCAGCATCCCCTGCTGGACGGGCGCGCGAGGCGGCCGAGGGGCTGCGGCGGGAAGACCGTCGGTCCCTCGGCTGTCTTGCTGCCGGGGCATACCTGTGCTGACGATCCCTCGACGCTACCGGGCCCGTAGCGGCGGCGTCAAGTCGGGCAGGCCGGCGTGTGCAGGCCGGCGGCGAAAGCATCAAGGGGTCGAGGCCGCTGTGCCGGCATCAAGCCCGCGGGCTGCACGGCCTAATCCCGAGTCGAGGGGTCGGATATCCCGGGAATGACGGGACGATCGGCCCTCCCGGCTGGCTGCTGCCGACGCTTCACTGCACGGGTGCAGATCACCCCCCTGATCTTCCGGTGACCGGCGCGTCGCTGGCGCGTTCGGCGGTCCAGCTTGGCGCGGTCGGCATCCGGCGCCTCGACCTGCGCGGGCTGCTGCGCGTGCTCGGTCCGGCCTGGGTGGTCATGCTCGCCGACGTCGACGCGCCGAGCGTCCTGACGGCGGCAAAGGCCGGCACCGAGTTCGGGTACGCGCTGCTGCTGCCGCTCGTGCTGCTGATCCCGATCCTCTATCTCGTCCAGGAGATGACGGCGCGCCTCGGCGTGGTCACCGGGATGGGGCACGCCGAGCTGCTGCGCGAGCGCTATGGCTTCGGCTGGGCGGCGGTCGCGGTGCTCTCCATGGCGGCGATCGATCTGCTCGCCTACGTGGCGGAGTTCGCCGGCATCGTGCTGGGCGCCTCGATCCTTGGCGTGCCGGCGTGGCTGGCCGTGGCGTTCGCGCTGCTGTTCCACTCGCTGATGGTGCTGACCGCCAGCTACCGTCGGTTCGAGCGCATCGCCCTGGCCCTGTCGATCGCGCTCTTCACGTTCGTCGTCCTGGCGGTCACGGTGCACCCCGACCCGGCAGCGGTCCTGGGCGGGCTGTCGTTCGCGCAGCCGGTGGGGAGCCGCACGTATCTCGATCTCGTAGTGGCGACCGTCGGCGCGGTGATCATGCCCTGGATGCTCTTCTACCAGCAGGCCGCGACCGTCGACAAGGGGCTGCGGGTAGAGGACCTCCGCGCCGCCCG
>JAJYJR010000102.1:0-11533 GCA_021789355.1 Chloroflexota bacterium
CCGGGCCCACGACGCGCTGAGGGGGCACGACCGACACCCCGGTCGATACCGGCCGTCACGCGCCCGCACCGGCCAGAACGACCTACCCGTCAGGGCGGCCCGCTCTCCGTGTGGCCGGGCCGGAGTGGGCCATTCGGCAGGTTGGCTCGAGCGGCCGCGCCCGGACAATTGGCGGGTTCAGCGTCCCGCACGGCAGAATCCCCCGCATGTCCGCATCGCTTCCAACGCCCGACGCCACCGAGCACGCCGTCCACCTGCGGCTCGTCCAGCCGTGGACCGGCGATCTTGCCCGCGCCCGCCACTCGCTCGAGAATGGCACGGGCGACTGGCTCGGGAACCGCCTCGCCGGACCGGCCGACCGGCAGGACGTGCGGCGCTACGAGAGCGACCTGGTCCTGCCGATGCGCGAGCAAGCCCGCCACATGGTGCTGCGGAAGGCGGCGCTGGTGGATCTCGGCCCCACGGAGACCGTCCCCGGCGGGTTCGCCGTCGAGGTGAGCTGGCGCTCCGCGAGCCTGGCGCCGCTCTTCCCGGTCTTCGTCGGCACCCTGACCGTGATGGAGCACGAACTGGTGCTGGAGGGCTACTACGCGCCGCCCGGAGGCGAGATCGGCGTGATCCTGGACCGGGCGCTCCTCAATATCGCGGGGCGTGGCACGGCGCGGTGGTTCCTCGGCAGGGTCGCCGCGGCGTTCGACGCCACCCCGCAGGCGGGCTGATCCGGGCCCGGGCCGCTCCGGCCTCAGCCGTCGGCCCTGGGCCGTCAGCCCTGCGCGGCCAGGGAGAACGGCCGGTCCGCCTCGACCCCCAGCTCGGCGATCGCCGCCGCCACCTGGCCGCGCTCGATGCGGTCCCCCTCGGCGAGCGCGGCGAGCGTCGCCACCGCGATGTGCTCCGGGTCGATCTCGAAGAACCGCCGGAGGGCCTCGCGCGTGTCGCTGCGACCGAACCCGTCGGTCCCCAGCGAGACCCACGTGCCCGGGATCCAGCGTGCGACCTGGTCCGGGACCGCGGCCACGTAGTCGGTGGCGGCCACGATGGGCCCTGCGGCCCCGGCCTCCGAGAGCGCGGCCGTCACGAACGGGACGCGCCGGGGCTCGCCGGGATGCAGCCGGTTCCAGTGCTCCACGCCCAGCGCCTCGACCCGCAGCTGCTGGTACGACGTCGCGCTCCAGACCTCGGCGGCGACGCCGTAGCGCTCCGCGAGCAGCTCCTGTGCACGGAGGACCTGCTGCATGATCGATCCGCTGCCGATGAGGGTCGCGCGCGCCCGCGGCCTGCCCTCGAGGGCAGGGGCGGCCCGGAACCGGTACAGGCCCCGGACGATCCCGTCGGCTGCCCCGTCGGGCATCTCCGGCATCACGTAGTTCTCGTTGTAGAGCGTGATGTAGTAGCTCGTGTCGTCGCCGCCCAGCATCCGCTCGATCCCGGTGCGGACGATCTCGGCCGTCTCGTATGCGAACGCCGGATCGTAGGCACGGATGGCCGGGTAAGCCGACGCGACGAGGAGGCTCTGGCCATCGTCGTGCTGCAGCCCCTCGCCATGGAGTGTCGTGCGACCCGCGGTCGCGCCCATCAGGAAGCCACGGCCGCGCACGTCGCCGAGCGCCCAGAACTGGTCGCCGGTCCGCTGAAAGCCGAACATCGAGTAGAAGATGTAGAAGGGCAGCATCGGCTCGCCGTGGGTCGCGTAGCTGGTCGCCGCGGCCTGGAACGAGGCGCTCGACCCGGCCTCGGTGATCCCCTCCTCCAGGACCTGCCCGTCGGTCGCCTCGCGGTACGACAGGACGAGGTTGGAGTCCACCGGCTCGTACCGCTGGCCGTGGGCGGCGTAGATGCCGACCTCCTTGAACAGCGGGTCCATGCCGAAGGTCCGGGCCTCGTCAGGGACGATGGGGACCACGCGCTGGCCGGCCGCCCGATCGCGGACCAGGTTGCGCAGCAGCTTGGCGAACGCCATGGTGGTGGAGACGGCCTGCCCCCCCGACCCCGTGCGGAACTCCGCGTAGGCGGCGTCGCCCGGCGCCTCCACGCGCTTCGCCACCACCACGCGGCGTGGCAGCGGCCCGCCGAGCGCGCGCCGGCGCTCCTGCAGGTACCGGATCTCGGGCGCGTCGGCGCCCGGATGGTAGTAGGGCGCGTCCTTGAGCTTCGCGTCGGGGATGGGCAGCTCCAGGCGGTCGCGGAAGACGCGCAGCTCCGCCTCGGAGAGCTTCTTGGCCTGGTGGGTGATGTTGCGCGCCTCGACGCCCGGCCCGAGCGTCCAGCCCTTGACCGTCTTGGCGAGGATGACGGTGGGCGCGCCGCGGTGCGCCAGCGCGGCCGAGTAGGCGGCGAACACCTTCCGATAGTCGTGGCCGCCCCGGCGCAGCCGCTGGAGCTCGTCGTCCGACTTGTCGGCCACCATCGCCTGCAGGCGCGGCTCTCCGCCGAAGAAATGCTCGCGGATGTACGCACCCGATTCCACGGAGTACTTCTGGAACTCGCCGTCGAGCGTCTCGTTCATGCGATGCACGAGCACGCCATCCACGTCGCGCGCGAGGAGCTCGTCCCACTCGCGGCCCCAGACGACCTTGATGACGTTCCAGCCCGCCCCGCGGAAGAGGCCCTCCAGCTCCTGGATGATCTTGCCGTTGCCCCGCACCGGGCCGTCGAGCCGCTGGAGGTTGCAGTTCACCACGAAGGTGAGGTTGTCCAGCCCGTCGCGGCCGGCGAGGCCGAGCGCAGCGATCGCCTCCGGCTCGTCCATCTCGCCGTCGCCGAGGAAGGCCCAGACGTGGTTGGGGCTGGTGTCCTTGATGCCGCGTGCCTGGAGGTAGCGGTTGAAGCGGGCCTGGTAGACCGCGGCCAGGGGCCCGAGCCCCATCGACACGGTCGGGAACTCCCAGAATTCCGGCATCAGGCGCGGGTGCGGGTACGAGCTCAAGCCCTCCCCGGGAACCACCTCGCGGCGGAAGTGATCCAGCTGACCCTCGGAGAGCCGCCCTTCCAGGAAGGCGCGGGCGTAGATGCCCGGCGCGGCATGACCCTGCACGAAGATCTGGTCGCCCATACCCGGGGCGTCCTTGCCGTGGAAGAAGTGGTTGAACCCGACCTCGTACAGCGTCGCGGCGGATGCGTACGTGGCGAGGTGGCCACCGATCCCCGCGGTCAGGTTGTTCGCCCGAAGCACCATCGCCACCGCGTTCCAGCGGACCATGCGGCGGATACGGTGCTCCATCCACTCGTCACCCGGGAACGGGGGCTCCTGCTCGGGCGAGATCGTGTTGATGTAGCGGGTCTGGGTGAGCGGCGGCAGCCCGATGTCCAGCTGCCGGGCACGCTTCAGGAGCCGGTAGAGGATGAACTGGGCCCGGTCGGCGCCGGCCGTGCGCGCAACGGAGTCGAGCGCGTCGATCCAATCGAGGGTTTCCTGTGGGTCGCTGTCGGGGAGCTGGCGCTTGAAGTCGCCGTAGGCATCGAACATCTCGGACGCATGGTAGAGCGGACTCGCCGTGGGCGCCGCCGGCTCAATCGGGGCCTTCGCCCCCCCGATCGGAACCTGCGGCGGCCCGCGTGCAGCCCGCCGCCAGCCGCTCGGACAGCGTCGCCAGCTGGTCGAGCTCGGCCGGACGGAGCAGGTCGGCGAAGTGCCGGCGGACGCCGTCGAGATGGACCGGCGTCGCGCCGCGGAGTCGGGCCAGCCCGGCGTCGGTGAGCGCCGCAAACGCCCCGCGCGCGTCGGACGTGCAGGTCGCGCGCCGGACCAGTCCCTCGACCTCGAGACGGTCCACCAGGCGCGTCACGCCGCTGCGACTCAGCAGCACACGTTCGGCGAGCTCGTGCATCCGCAGGCGCCCTGAGGGGGCGCAGGCCAGCTGGACCAGCACGTCGTAGTGCGCCAGCGGCAGGTCGGCCTGGGCGGCCAGCTCGGCCTCGAGGCGGCGCGTGACGACCGCATGCGCCTCCAGGAAGGCGCGCCACGCCCGCATTTCCCCGGGACCGAGCGCCTGGTCACCGGTCGCCGCCGGGGCCGGACCTGCGGTGCTCCCGGCTCGAGCCTGTTCGTCGGCGACCGCGCCGTCGCTCGTCGACCCGGCGTCGACCCCTGTGTGTCCCATGTCGCCTATCTCCACCCCCCCGCTTCACGAGCCGACATCATACGCTTCGCGTCGAGGGTAGTTGCGTCAGCAATCATTATGGCATATAGTTGCCCCCGCAAGCAACCAACGCACCGCCCGCCACACGACAAGGAGTCCCACCCAATGGCCACCTGGCAGCTCGATCCCGTCCATTCCTCCGTGCAGTTCTCGGCTCGCCACATGATGGTGAGCAACGTGCGCGGCAAGTTCCGTGACTTCACCGTCGATGTCGAGTTCGACCCGGAGCATCCCGAGCAGGGGCGAGTGCGGGCGACCGTCCAGGCGGCGAGCATTGACACGTCCATGGAGCAGCGCGATGCGCATCTGCGTTCCACGGACTTCCTCGATGCCGAGAAGTACCCGACGCTGGTCTTCGAGGGCACGCGGGTCGAAGCACATGGCAAGGACAGCTTCCGCCTCCACGGCGACCTCACCATCCGCGGCGAGACGCGGCCGGTCGTGCTTGACGTGGAGTACCTGGGCGCCGCTCGCAACCTGCAGGGCGGGCTCAGCGCCGGCTTCACCGCGCACACCAGGGTGAGCCGCAAGGACTGGGGACTGACGTGGAACGTCGGCCTCGAGACCGGCGGCTCGCTGGTGGGCGACGAGGTCCGCGTGGAGGTGGACCTCGAGCTGCTCTCGGCGGCCGCGGAGAAGCCCGCTGCCGAGACTGAGGCGGGCGCCGCCTGACCGCGCCGCAGGCCGCCGGGTGGCGCTTCGAGGACGGGGCGCGCCGGCGCCGCTGATCACCCAGGGGATGGCGACCCGGCCGGGAAATGGCCGGGTCGCCTGGCGTTCGGCTTCCTCGGGGTCGTGGCCCGCGGCGCTCGATCCCCGGAGCGAGGGACCGCTAGACTGCACCGATGATGGAGGAGGACATCGACGACGCGAGGGAGCGCCCCGGGATGGACGATACCGTGCAGTCAGCGCGCGACACGGGGCGGGTGGCGTCCCCTGACGTAGCCGGGCCGTCCGACGAGCCGCACCCGGGCCGCCCGTTCGGGGTCGGGATCGACGTCGGCGGCACCGGGGTCAAGGCGGCCGTCGTGGATCTGGAGACCGGCTCGCTGGTCTCCGCCCGGGTGCGCGAGAAGACGCCGTCGCCGTCGACGCCGGAGGCAGTGGCGGAGGCCGTCGCCCGCATCGTCGAGCGGATCGAGGCGTCCGGGCACCGCACCACGCAGATGCCTGCCGGCGCCGGACTGCCCGGCGTGGCCAAGGACGGATGGCTGAAGACGGCCGCCAACATCGACCGGAGCTGGCTCGACGTGCGGGCACAGGACGTGCTCGAGCGGCACCTGCAGCGGCCCGTGCTGATCATCAACGACGCCGACGCGGCCGGCCTGGCCGAGATGCGCTACGGCGCGGGCACCGGGCAGCACGGCGTGGTGCTGATGCTCACGATCGGGACCGGCATCGGGAGCGCCCTGTTCGTCGATGGCCGCCTGGTCCCCAACACCGAATTCGGGCACCTCGAGTACCACCGCCGCGACGCGGAGACCCTGGTGAGCGGCGCCGCCCGCGAACGGCGCAAGCTCGGCTGGAAGGCCTGGGCGAAGGAGTTCGACGGCTACCTGGACCGCGTGTACCGCTACTTCTCCCCGGATCTGATGATCCTCGGCGGTGGCGTCAGCAAGGAGACCGGCCGGTATCTCCAGTACCTCACCCCGCGTGGACCGCTGAAGGTCGCGCGCCTGCTCAACTCCGCCGGCATCGTGGGTGCGGCGCTCGCAGCGGCGGAGGCCGGAGGGTATCGGCCACCGGTCTCGGCCGGCGCGGACGAGATCGTCGCCGCGGGCTGACCCGGAGCCTGGCGCCCGGCGGGTCGCCGCGGGCCGGCTCGCGCTCCGGGGGTCGGGCGGTCGCTGCGGCCGGTCGGCTCAGGCCACCCAGGCCCGGTGCGTCGTCGCCCGGATTACCTCGGCAACGGCTGCCGGCAGCAGGGCGACCACGGCCACCAGCACCCAGTCCGAGGCGTCGAGGGGCGCGGCGCGGAACGCGTCGGCGACGGCCGGCACGTACGGGATGAGCGCCTGCACCGCCACGGTGAGCACCCCACCGACGAGCAGCAACGGGTTGGGACGCAGGCCCAGGACCGGGAGGCGGAGACTTCGGTTGGCGTTCGCGCGCACGGCCTGCCCGGCAACCAGCGCCGAGTAGGCCAGCCAGCGGGCGTGCTCGAACCCACCCGGGTGGGCCTCCATGATCACCAGCGCCGCGACCGCACTGAACCCCCCGGCGAGCACGATGCGTCCCAGGATCCCGTTGTCGAGGAGCGGGCGCGAGCGCGGCCTCGGCGGTACCTGCATGGCGTCGGGCTCTTCCCGTTCGATCTCGAACGAGACGACGGTGAGCATGTCGATGAAGACCTCGAGCCAGAGGATCTGGATCGGCAGCAGCGGCTGGGAGTAGCCCGCGATGGTCGCGATGAGGATGAACCCCAGCATCGCGACGTGGGTCGAGACCAGGAACACGAGTCCCTTCTGGACGTTGGCCACGATCCGCCGCCCCTCGCGGAGGCCGTACATCAGCGTGGCGAACGAGTCGTCGCCGAGGATCAGGTCGGATGCCTCCCGGGCGACCGCCGACCCGCTGCCCATGGCGACGGCGACGTCGGCGTGCTGGAGGGCGGGCGAGTCGTTCACGCCGTCCCCGGTGACCGCCACGGTCCGTCCCGTCGCGCGCGCGGCATCCACCAGGCGCAGCTTGTCCTCCGGTGCGGCACGGGCCACGATGTCCATCGCCGGCAGTTCGCGGCGAAGGGTCTGGTCGTCCCAGGTCGCCAGCTCATCGCCGGTCACCACGCGCTCGCCACGCATTCCCGCGTCGCGAGCGATGGCCGCGGCGGTGAGCGGATGGTCGCCGGTCACGATGATCGTCTGGATCCCTGCCGCCGTCGCCTGGCGCATGGAGTCCCCGATGCCGTCGCGAAGGCGGTCGGCGAACCCGACCAGCGCCAGCGGGTGCCACGGCTCGCCGTCCGCGCGGCCGGCAAGCAGGAGCAGCCGCTCGCCGGCATCCGCGCCGCGCTCGACGAGCCGGTGCCAGTCGTCGTG
The DNA here is from genome assembly GCA_021789355.1 of Chloroflexota bacterium. The sequence continues at coordinate 7,178 of JAJYJR010000102.1, forward strand.
TTCGGCGGGATCCAGGTGGTCGGCCAGCGCCAGGACCGCCTCGGGCGCGCCGAGTGCCAGCTCCTCTGCCACGCCGTCCCGCAGTGCCCGTGTCCTCGAGTAGGGGCGGTCGCCGTTGACCGGCTCGGCCTCGAGCAGCTGTCGCGGGTCGAGCTCGGCGGCCGCGCCGGCCGCCGTGACGGCGGACGCCAACGACCGCGTGAACGAGCCCGGCCGCGCGCCCGTGGCGATGCTCCACGCGTCCTCCTCGGCTCGCAGGGCCGAGACCAGCAGTCGGGCTCGCTGCTCCGGATCGGTGACCGGGCCGGCGGGCGTGCGGAGCGCGGTCAGCGCCAGGCGATTCTGGGTGAGCGTCCCCGTCTTGTCGGTCAGGATGAGGTCGACCGCGCCGAGCGTCTCCTGGGCGTTGAGCCGGCGCACCAGGACCCCGCGCCGAAGGAGCCGGTAGGCGCCGAGGCCGAGGATCACGGCGAAGAGGATGGGCGGCTCTTCGGGAATCGACGCGATCGCCGCCGAGATGCCGGCCATCAGGTTGGCCGTGGCCGGGTTGCCCCGCAGGAACCCGAGCCCGGTGGTGATCGCGATGAGGCCGATCGCGACGGCGAGGAGGATGCGGACGAGCCGGTCCAGCTCCCGCTGGAGCGGGGACCGACGCCGGTCCTGGCCGCCCAGTGCGGCCGAGATGCGGCCGAACTCGGTGTGCAGCCCCGTCGCCACGACGATCCCCTCGCCGCGTCCGGCGACGACGCTGGTGCCGGCGAAGGCGACGGAATGCCGCTCGGCCAGCGGCGCGCCCGGCGGATCCGGTTCCTCCCGGCCGGGCTCCGGCAGCGACTCACCGGTCAGGACGCTCCGGTCGAACGCCAGGCCCTCGGTGCGGACGAGCCGCAGGTCCGCCGGCGCCACGTCGCCGACGCGGAGAAGCACCACGTCGCCGGGCACCAGATTCGCGGCGGGTATCTCCTCGACCGCACCGTCCCGGCGAACGCGGGCCATCGGCGCCGCCGCGGCGCGGAGCGCCTCGAGCGCGCGCTCGGCCCGGTACTCGGTGATGACGTCCGCGCCCACCATCGGGCCGATCATCAGCAGCACGAACGCGCCGTCGCGGACCTCGCCGAGCGCGACGGCGAGCACCCCGGCCACGAACAGCAGCAGGATGAACGGCTCCGTGAAGCCGTCCCAGACGATCTTCACGAGTGACGGGCGCTCGACCCGCTCGAGCTCGTTGGGGCCCGCCAGGACGTGGCGCTGTTCGGCGACGCCGGTGCTGAGCCCGACGGACGGGTCGACGTCGAGGGCGGTGGCGACGTCCGCGGCGGGGCGCGCGTGAACGTCGGGGATGGGCGAGTACACCGTGATTGCGGTCATGGGGGCCTATGGTGGGGGTCGGCGGCGGCCGCCGCCTGAGCCGAAGCGCGCCGCGGATCGGGGCCGATGGTCCCCAGCGGCGATGGGGTCCGGGCGGCAGGGAAAGGATACGGCTCGCAGCCAGGAGGCGGCGATACTCTCCCGATGCAGCTCTACCTCCTCGACGCGACCTACGAACTGTTCCGCGCGCACTTCGGCCGGCCGCCCTCCGCGGACGTGCAGGGACGGCCGGTGGGCGCGACGATCGGGCTGGTCGAGAGCGTGCTGCGGCTGCTGCGGGATCCCGGCGTCACGCTCCTCGGGTGCGCGACCGACCACGTCATCCGTTCCTGGCGGAACGAACGGTATGCCGGGTACAAGACCGAGGCCGGCATGCCGCCCGAGATCCTCGCGCAGTTCGAGCTGGCCGAGGAGGCCCTCCGCGCCCTCGGCCTGGTGGTGTGGCCGATGGTCGAGTTCGAGGCCGACGATGCGCTGGCGACGGCCGCCGCGCGGTGGGCGGACTCGCCGGGCGTGGAACGCGTCGTCATCCTGTCGCCAGACAAGGACATGGCACAGTGCGTGCGCCGCGACGGGCGCGTGGTCGCGTTCGACCGGCGGCGAGAGCGCACCATCGACGCCGATGCGGTGCGGGCGCGATTCGGCGTTGAGCCGGAGAGCATCCCCGACTGGCTCGCGCTGGTGGGCGACGCAGCCGACGGGTTCCCCGGGCTCCGCGGCTGGGGCGAGCGCTCCGCGTCGGCGGTACTGGCCCGGTACGTGCACCTGGAGGCGATCCCCGAGCGGGCCTGGGAGTGGGACGTGTCGCTGCGCAACGCGGACACGCTCGCCCAGATCCTGCGCGCCGGACGGGCCGAGGCCCTCCTCTACCGCGAGCTGGCCACCCTCCGGACCGACGTCCCGCTTCCCGAGGTGCTCGACGACCTGGCCTGGCGGGGAGTACTCCGCGAGCCGTTCAGCCGCCTGGTTAGCGAGCTGCGGGCGCCTCACCTGCTCGGTCGGGTGCCGCGCTGGCAGGCGTGAGCAGGCCGGCTTCCGGGCGGTCACGGCCCGTCTCGAGGCCGCCACCTCCGTTTGGGGCCGGGGATTCGAACAGGTCGCCCGCGTAGGCGCGCGGCACACGGACCGCCAGGCTGCGCGGCTCCACCAGGATGCGGAACGGCCGTCCCGCAGCGCCCTGCAGCGAGCCCCGCCGCACGGCGCTGCCGTCCACCTCCATCGGCGGCACGACCGGTGTCCGCAGCAGGATCTCGCGCCCGCGAAAGCGCGGGACCTCACCACCCGGCCGGCGGCGCAGCACGAGCGACCAGCCGAGCCGCACCGCGAGCTCCAGGTCGCCAGCGGGGACGATGGTGACGTCGAGGACACCGTCGTCGACCCGCGCGTCTGGCGTGGCGTGGACGACGTTCGCGTACAGCCGCGAGTTGCCCACGATCACCTGGATCACGCGCCCCTCCCAGGCCTCCCGCCCGTCCACGGTCAGCTCGATCGGGAAGGGGCGGAACTCGGGGATCGCCCGGACCATGCCGAGCGCGATCCCCCCGGGACCCAGCCTGACCTTGAGCCGCGGATCGGTGTGGTTGAGCATGAGCCCGTCGATCCCGACGCCGGCCATCAGCAGGAACCGCAGATGCCGCCCGTCGGGGTGCACGATCCGGCCCATGTCCATGCGCCGCACGTCGGACTCGACGAGCGCCGCGGCGGCCTGCTCTGGCGGCCGTGCGACGCCCAGCTCGTGCGCCCAGAGGTTCGCGGTACCGCCCGGCAGGACTCCGAGCGCGGCGTGCCGCCCGACCAGGACATCCGCGATGTCGCGCAGCGTGCCGTCGCCTCCGGCCCCGACCAGCAGCTCGGCGCCGTCGCCCAGGGCGTCCTCGACCTGGCGCCGGACGCTCGCCTGGCGGCCGCGGTGCGCGACGTCCACGATCCAGCCGGCCCGCTCGAACACCGGCAGCACGCGATGGACCGGATACGGACCACGGAACGACCACGGATTGTCGATGATGCGAGCGCGCACGTTCACCCATCGTGCGGATGCGGCGGCGCCCGAGCGGCCGCCCTGCGCGACACGCTACACGCGGCCCGCGATTCCTGCCGGGCGATCGCCGCTACCATCGCATCCTATGACGCAGGTCACCGCGGGTCGCGCGATCGCGTCCGCGCTCGAGCGATCGGGCATCAGGCACGCGTTCACCGTGCCCGGGGAGAGCTTCCTCGAGCTGCTCGACGCGCTGCGCGATTCCCGGATCCGGCTGGTCGCCGCCAGGCACGAGGCGGGCGCTGGCTTCATGGCGGAGGCCTATGGACAGCTGACCGGGCGGCCTGCCGCCTGCCTGGTGACACGTGCCGTCGGGACCGCGAACCTGTCGATCGCGCTGCACACGGCCATGCAGGACTCCACGCCGCTGGTCGCGATCGCTGGCCAGGTGCCGCGCGGATTCCGCGGGCGCGAGGCGTTCCAGGAGGCGGATCTGGTTACCTCGTTCGGCGCCCTGTGCAAGGCCGCCGTGGAGCTGCACGGCCCCCAGACGATGGCCGCCGAGGTGGAGCGCATGGTCGGGCTTGCCCGGCGCGGCCGCCCTGGCCCCGTCTTGCTGGTGCTCCCGGAGGACGCGCTCGACGAGCGGGTGGACGATGCGGGCGCCGCGGCCCTCGGCGACCGACCGACTTCCGATGCGGGCGGCACCGCCCTCGAAGCGCTCGACCGTCCCGGGGCCGGCGATCCCGACGTCCGTGCCGTGCTCGCGAGCCTCGCCCGCGCGCGACGTCCCGTGATCCTGGCGGGTGGCGGCGTCCTTCGTAGCGGCGCGACCGCCGAGCTCGAGGCCTTCGCCGAGGCCGCGGGCATCGGGGTCGTGGCCGCGTGGCGGCGACCCGACGTGTTCCCCAACGACTCGCCGCGGTACCTGGGTGCCACCGGGCTCGGCGCGGCCCGCACGGTCCGCCCTCGCCTCCTCGAGGCCGACGTGATCCTCGCGCTCGGAACCC
>JAJYJR010000102.1:11543-12540 GCA_021789355.1 Chloroflexota bacterium
GTCCCGGGTCCCGGCACCAGGCTGCTGCAGGTCGACGTCGAGCCCGGCTTCCGCGGCGACAGACCGCAGCGAGCGCGCACGGTGCGGGCCGACGCGCGGGCGTTCCTGCGGGCAGCGCTGTCCCTGATGGCGTCGAGCGAGCGGGAGACGCCACCCGGCACGGACGAGACGCCAGGCGACGCCGGGGAGACGCCGCTCCGGCCCGGCACCCGGCTCGCGTCGGACCGTGCCGCCGACCTCGCCCGCGACCGTGCCGCCTACCTGGCCGCAGTCGACCCACCCGACCCGGGGCCGCGCGGTGACAACGCGCCGGTACACCCCGCGACCGTGGTAGCGGCGTTGCGCCGGCACCTGCCGCCGGATGCCATCCTCACCACCGACGCCGGCAACTTCGCGGGCTGGCCGGCCCGCTACCTGCCCGTCCCGGCCGGCGGGCGCTTCCTCGGGCCCACCTCGGGGGCGATGGGATACGGCCTCCCGGCCGCGGTGGGGGCGGCCATCGCTTCACGCGACCTGGATGGTCGGGCCCGGCCGGTGGTCGCCCTGGCGGGCGACGGCGGCTTCGGGATGCTCATGGCCGAGCTCGAGACCGCCGTGCGGGAGCGGCTCCGGCTCGCCGTGATCGTCTTCGACAACGCGATGTACGGCACCATCCGCATGCACCAGGAACGGGCCTATCCGGGGCGGGTCGCCGCCACGGATCTCGGGCGCATCGACCTCGCCGCGTTCGCAGCGGCGTGCGGTGCCCGGGGGATTCGGGTCGCCCACGACACGGACGTCGAGGAAGCGGTCGCGTCGGCGCTGGCCGACCGCGGCGTCGTGCTGGTCCACCTCCTGACCGACCCCCGCGCGATCAGCGTCGACTCCACGCTGCCCGGGTAGCGGGCGCCGCGCATCCGGGACGCAGCGGGCGCCCCCCACGGCGACCGCACGGCCGGTCCCGCGATCAGCCGGGCCCGGCCGCCCGGAACAACTCCAGCAGGCGCTCGTGGTGGCG
>JAJYJR010000955.1 GCA_021789355.1 Chloroflexota bacterium
TCGAGCAGGTCCAGCGGGCCAGCTGGATGGCGCCTCCCTCGGTGGTGTCGATCATCTCGTGCCTCCTTCGATCGCCGGCGCCGCGGTGGTGAAGTGGCGCTCGTCGCGGCGACGCAGCTCGGCACCGTTCTTCCAGAGCGCGTACTCCAGCGAGTCCCCCAGCGCCTGGAACGAGGCCGCGATGATATTCGTGTCCGAGCCCACGGTGGACCAGGCGTCGGCCTCGCTGCTGGATTCGATGAGGACCCGCGTGCGGGCGGCCGTGGCCGAATCGCCGTCGAGGATCCGCACCTTGTAGTCGACCAGGTGGACCCCGTCGAGCTGCGGGTAGAACGCCCGGAGCGCCTTGCGGAGCGCGGCGTCGAGCGCGTTCACCGGGCCGTTCCCGTCGGCGGCCGTGTGGAGGACCTCGCCCTCCACCTCGACCTTGACGGAGGCCTCCGCGCGCAGCTCCCGCCCCTCGCGGTGCTCGACCAGCACCGTGTAGTCGACCAGCCGGAAGGGCGGCCGGTAGTCGGGCTGCAGGCGCCGGATCAGCAGCTCGAAGGAGGCCTCGGCCCCCTCGAAGCTCGCGCCCTCGGCCTCCAGTCGCTTGATGATCCGGCTCAGCTCGCGCGGATCCACGACCCCCTCGAGCTGGTGGCCGAGCTCCTCGGCGCGCCACTGCGTGTTGACACGCCCGCCCAGCTCGCTGACCACCAGCCGGGTCTTGTTGCCGACCGCCGCCGGGTCCACGTGCTGGTACGCGTCGCGCACCCGGGCCGTGGCCGCGCCGTGCACGCCGCCCTTGTGGGCGAACGCGCTCGTGCCCACGTACGGCTGGTGGCCGTCGGGCGCGATGTTGGCCACCTCGGCGACGTAGTGCGACAGCTCGGCCAGGCCGCGCAGGTCGGTACCGGACGGGACGGTCTCGAGCCCGAGCTTGAGCGCGAGGTCGGCCCAGATGGTCACGATGTTGGCATTGCCGCAGCGCTCGCCGTACCCGTTGACGGTGCCCTGCACGTGGCGCACGCCCGCCTGCACGGCGGCCAGCGAGTTCGCCACCGCGAGGCCCGCGTCGTCGTGGACGTGGATCCCCCAGGTGACCGGCAGCGCGAGCGTCGCGATGACGTCGCGCACGATGGCTCCGACCTCGTCGGTGAGGCAGCCGCCGTTGGTGTCGCACAGGACCAGGCTCGTCGAGCCCGAGGCGTACGCGGCGCGCAGCGTGGCGAGCGCGTAGTCGCGGTCGGCCTTGTAGCCGTCGAAGAAGTGTTCCGCGTCGTAGACCACCTCGCGGCCCGCGGCGGCGCAGTACGCCACCGAGTCGCCGATCATGGCCAGGTTCTCGTCCGGCGTGGCGCCCAGCACCTGCGTGACGTGGAGGAGCCAGCTCTTGCCGAAGATCGTCACGACCGGCGTGGCGGCCTCCACCAGCGCCCGCAGGTTGGGGTCGTCCCCGGAGCGGTTCGACCGGTGGCGGGTCGACCCGAACGCCGCCAGCTTCGCGTTCCGCCAGGTCACGCCCTTCGCAAGCGCGAAGAACTCCTCGTCCTTGGGGTTCGATCCGGGCCAGCCACCCTCGACGTAGGGGAAGCCGGCCTCGTCCAGCCGCCGGGCGATCTTGAGCTTGTCGGCCAGCGACAGGACGAGCCCCTCGCGCTGCGTGCCGTCGCGCAGGGTGGTGTCGTAGAGCAGGACGGGCTCGCTCATCGGGCCAGTTCCGGTCGCGCCGTGATCTCCTCGTCGCGACGAGGGCGCTCCCCGCGGGATCCCGCCGCCGACACCCTCGCTACCACCTCGTCGGTGAACGCCCGCGTCCCGAGCACGCGGACCTCCCGGTCGCCCGCACCGACGCGCGCCAGGTCGGTCGTGCGCAAGCCATCGCGAAGCGCCGAGCGTACGGCTCCCTCGATCGCGCCGGAGGCCTCCGCCTGACCCAGCGACCAGCGCAGCAGCATCGCGCCCGACAGGATCGCCGCGATCGGGTTGGCCTTGTCCTGTCCCGCGATATCCGGCGCGGACCCGTGTATCGGCTCGTACAGGCCGTGCAGCCCATGCGCCGTGCGACGCGACCCGACCGAAGCCGACGGCAGCATCCCCAGTGACCCGGTCAGCATCGCCGCCTCGTCGGAGAGGATGTCACCGAACAGGTTCTCGGTCACGATGACGTCGAACGCCCCGGGGTCCCGGACCAGCATCATGGCCGCCGCGTCGACCAGCCGGTGCTCGAACGCCACCTCCGGGAACTCCGGCGCGACCTCCTCCACGACCTTTCGCCACAGCCGGCTGGACGCGAGCACGTTGGCCTTATCGACGCTGGTGAGCCACCGCCGGCGCCCCCGCGCGAGCTCGAAGGCCAGGCGCACCACGCGCCGGATCTCGTGTTCCGTGTACCAGAGCGTGTCGACGGCGACCCGCCCCTCGGGCGTGCGTCGCTCCTCCGACGGGCGCCCGAAGTACAGGCCGCCGGTCAGCTCGCGGACGATCAGCACGTCGACGTCCCGGACGACCTCCGGGCGCAGTGTCGAGGCGTCGACCAGGGACGG
>JAJYJR010000956.1 GCA_021789355.1 Chloroflexota bacterium
ACTTTGCCTCGGGCTTCCTTCCGACCCCACCTCGCGGTGACGCCGTTGCCTCCGGCTAGGGGTTCGTACCACCTCGATCCCCAGAGGACTTGCACCTCCAAGCTGCTGCCCATGCCGGGCGTACCAGACAGGCCCGTCCCCTGCGGGGCGGGCCTGTCAGCTGATTGGCAATGCGTCGAGGCCTCGACCCGACGCGCGGCGCTCAGTCCGGCCAGAGACCGGCAGGAGGTGTTGGTAGTTGGTGGTAACGCTGGGCCCGTGGCGCCCCCCGAAGGGCCGTGACATGCCGGGGTGTGCACTCGTGCGCGCCGTTCGTCAAGGACGTAGCTCGCCCCATGTGCTTGCGCCACGCGTCCGAACGGGCGCGGTCGACGCCAAGAAGCCGACACATAGCGCAACCCAGGCCAGGAAACCGAGGGCGTCGACGTAGATGTAGGCGTCGTGCCATTGGAGCAGGCCGGGCAGCCAATCCCGCAGGGGACCTGGCCATTGCTGGGCCAGGAGATCCAGCGCGTTCAGACCGACGCTCGCGAGGGTGAGCATTCCGCCCGAGCCTACGAGCCATTGGCCGCCGGTTGGTCCGGCCCCATCGAGGGCGGCGAGCGCGAGGGCCGTCCATCCGAGTGCCCCGAGCGCCGAGATGAGGACGGCGAGACGAGCCTCGGGGAACCAGCCGACGAGCGCGGCGCTGGCCGTGACGAGCGCCACGACGACCACGCCGACGGCGAGCACGGGGATGCCGCGCAGCGACGGCCACCGCCAGTGCGTGCCCGGCAACCGGGCGATACCGAGCGCCAGCAACCACGCGCCGGTCGCCCCGGAACCGGTCATCACCACCGGGTCGAGCGCGGGCCCCGCGGGCAACGCGAACATCGGTTGGTTGGCAGCGGCCAGCTCGTCGAGCACCGCGATGCCGAGGCGATACACGACCGCCAAGGCCAGCACGGCCGCGCCGAGCAGAAGCAGTCGCTCGGCTGATCGAGGCCGCGCGGAGCGCAGCAGCAGGACAGCAAGCAGCAGCACGGTCAGCCCGTCGGAGCCGGCCTCCGAGAGCAGCGACACGAGGTAGCCCCCTGCCGCTCCCGTAGGCCACAGCCGCGTGAACCGGACGACGATGACCGCCACGCTCAGCCCGATGACCGCCAGCCCGATCCAGGCCCGGACGGTGCGGCTCACGGCCACAGGACTGAACGATCGCTCCGGGCATGGTGGTCGGCGGCAACGCGGGCCGATGCGCTGGGGCGGCCATTGCCACCTCCTTGCGGCCACGGCTGCCTCTCGGGTGCGGTCGGTCCGACCCCTCGGTAGCGCCCTGACAAGAGCAGGTCGTGGGGATCCTGAGCCCACCCGACGCCAGGAACGAAACGGCACTCAGGCTGGCTTTCGCGAACAGCGGTCGCGCGACGAGCGGCGAGAACGAGGCCCTGACGTTCCGGCGATCCTCGTGACGCCCTCGACCGCCCATCGTTCGTCGGGCGACGCATTGGCATCGTGTCGAGCGAGCGGACTTCGGCCGTTTCAGGAGCTGCCGGTGCCCGGGTCACGGAGCGGCGCCAGCAGGCGACGGGTGGCCGCTCCCTGGAGGGTGGCGGGCACGGCGCCGGGATCTAGCGCCGCCTGGAAGCTGACGCCGATGCCGATCGCCTCCACCAGGATCGCCAGATCGCGCACCGGCATGGGGGGCTGGGCTCCCGCCTCGGCGTACTTCGCCGCGATCATCCGCGCGCTGATCGTGCGCGCTCGTTCGTACTGCTGGGCCAGCGCCGTGCGCGCCCGCTCGTTCCGCATCGCGTACTGCCAGAACTCCGTCACGAGCCGCAGCCAGTCGAAATCGGACGGCGTCCCCGAGTCGGACGCCGACTCCAGACGCGCAAGGGCCTCGTCGAGCGTCGCACCGGCCAGCGCGCCCGCGATGGCTGCGGCCTGTTCCGCGACGCGCCGCTCGATGAGCGCCATGATCAGGTCGGTCTTGCTGCGGAAGTTCGAGTAGACCGCGCCCTTCGTGAAGCCTGCCGCCTCGGCGATCTCGTCGAGAGAGGCGGCGTCGAACCCACGTCGCGCGAAGACTGCCGCCGCCGCGTCGATCAACAGCCGCCGGGTCAACTCCTTGCGCGCATGGCGCCCCAGTCGTTCGCTGTTCATGCTCATGAGCATACCACCAAGTATCACGATGCCGGACGGTATGGACGTACCATGCAGTATGCGATACCGTTCGGTATGTGAGCGAGGCCAGCCACGCGGAACGACGGGCGGAGCCACGCACCAGGCAGGAGGGAGGCCGCAGGATGCTGCTGGAGATCGAGCACCTAACGAAGACGTACCGCCGCGGGGCCCGAGCCAACGACGACGTGACGCTCTCCGTCGAAGCCGGCGAGGTGTTCGGGCTCCTGGGCCACAACGGCGCCGGCAAAACGACCCTAGTACTACAACGCCAGTTATCTAGCCACCCTCGGGTGCTCGTCGAGCCAGCGTCTGGCGTGGCTCGCCCGGGCTGCCGCCTTGCGGCGGCGCTGGTGCTCCCACCAG
>JAJYJR010000103.1 GCA_021789355.1 Chloroflexota bacterium
CAGGCGTGGTCACCGCCATGGCCAAAGCCTCGCCTTCGCCGTCCGCGGGCGCCTGAGCGGCGACGTGGTCGCGGGGCCGCCCACGGACTCGGGCCGGCCGGCGCCGACCGATGCCGGCGGCCGGCCTCGGCCATGCCTGCCAGCCCGAGGCAGCAACTCGATCCGCTCTGCGGGTGTCTCATGCCCGGCGGCCACTGGATCGGCGGCGTACTCCGCGTCGCGCCACCGGTGGCTCGATCCTCACAGTCGCGACCGAGACAGACGCCAATCTCATCTTCGGCGAAACGCCGACGGGCTCATGGCCCGTCCTGGCTCAGGTCACCGGCACACCGAACCAGGCTGACCCGTCATCAACGGTCCCGAGGACACCGATCGGCGTCAGCACCAGGCCGGCGACCGGCCAGTCGTAGCCGTTGGCGGGCCCGCCGCCTTCCACGACGAGCGCACGCCAGGCCCGGCCATCGAAGGAGGTCCAGGCAGCCGGCTCGGCACCCGTGTGGATGGCGACCATCCGCTCGCCGTCGGCGAGGAGGACGCCGTTCTCCACGAGCCCGCTGCCTTCCGCGGGTCCATCCCAGGTGCCGAGCGGCGGGTAGCCGGTCAGCAGCTCCCACGCTCGCCCCGATGTCGATGACCACCAGAGCGTGGTCCCCGGGGTCGAATTGGTTCCGCCCATCGCGACGAGGCCGGTCGGACCCGCGACGAGGGTCCCGGCCATCGACCCCACCTCGCTGTCCGGCCACGGCGTCGGCAGTTCGTACGAGGTCCAGGTGCGCCCGTCCGGGGAGACGAGCGCGATCGCTCCGCGCCCGGAGCTATCGAGCCCCCCATCCTCGGTCCCCAGCGCGACGAAGCCGGACCCGAAACCAGCAACGTCGCCGAAGCGGAAGAGGTCCGGGAGCTGCCCCCCGACAGGCTCTCCCAACCGATGCCGTCCGAGGAGAGGGCCTCGCGGTTCTCCTTGGTGAAGGCGAGCAGCCCCGGGCCGCCGGCACGAAGCTCCGGGATGTAGAGAACGCCGCAGCCCGTGCAGTTCGGATCGACAAGCGCGAGACCGGCAGGTCCAGGATGCGGGGTCCAGCGCGCCCCGTCGGCGGATGTCCACGCTCGCAGCGGCGGTCTTGGGGTCCAGCAGAAGAGCCCGTCGTTGCCGTTGCACGCGTTGGTCCCGCCCTCGAGGCTGAGGGCCACGAGGCCTTGGCGGAAGGCGACGACTCCGATGACGAGGGTGGCCGGGCCGAACGCCTAGACCGGAAGCTGCCACCAGCTCGCCCCGTCGCGGGAGGTCCACACGGGGGTCCGCGCCATCGTGCCGCTGCCGACGACCTTGCCGACGGCCACGAAACCACCCTGCCAGCGGGCGACCGATCGGACCTGCGCGAGAGGGTCGCCAGCGGCGAGCCGCTGCCAGCGCAGCCCGGTCCAGCTCGCACTCGCGGTGGGAGGGAACGGGGTCGTGAACGCGGGCGTGGCCGGCTCGGTCGAGGGCTGCGGCGTGACGACGGCGGTCGACGGCGAGGCCGGTGGCGACGATGGGGGAGCAGCGAATGGGGACCGGATCGGACCGGATGGCGACGGCGTTGGAGCCTCGACGGCGCAGCCGGCCACCACAGCAGCGGCGACTACGACGCCGAGGAGCGTGCGACGGCGACTCATGTCGGGCCCTTCCTTCAGTTCGTCCCCGCCGTCGTCCAGACCACGGCACGCGACGGCCCGGAGTGGGATCCGGTTGAGCCGACGGCGATGAGTCCGACTGGGCCTTCGACGACATCGGCGACTTCGGTCCGGTAGCGGTCGCACGGGGAGGGGGCGCAGTTACCCTCGATGCCGTCAGCCGTGACCTCCGGGGTCGGACCGCTTGTCCAGGTGGTGCCGTCCGCCGATCGCCAGATAGCGCTGGTCCAGATCCCCAGGTTGACGTGCCTGTCGACGACCTTGCCGAGCGCCAGGTAGCCGTCGGCGGCGCGCACGAACCGCTCGATGAAGCCCTCCGCCCTGCCCGAGGCGAAGGTGGCCGCGGTCCAGGAGCGACCATCTCCAGACACCCACGCTGCAGCGGTTCCAGGGCTCGTCGGGATCGGTCCCTGCCCAGCAGCCGGGAGGATGCCGGCGAGCACGATCCGGTCCCCGTTGAGCGCGGCCGCGGCGGTCAGAAGGTCCCCCTCGATGGGCAGCGGGCTCGTCTCCCAGCAAGCACCGTCCGCGGAGGTTGCGACGACCCGCGTCTGCTCGCCATCGGTCGGATACCTGGTCCCGAGGCCGACGAGGCGACCGTCGCGGACCAGCAGCAGGTTGATCCACTGGGGTCCGGTGCAGCCGTCAGGGGTGGCGAGCTCGCTCCAGGTCAGGCCGTCAGCCGACTCCATGGCACGGGGCGGTGGCAGCGACCCTTCCGCAGCGCCGTCGAGAACGATGGCGACGAAGCGATCCTCGAACCAGACGACACCACCGACTCCGAGGTTTCCGAGGTTGGAAGGGATAGCGGGGGCGCGCTGCCAGGCATCGACATGACCCGCCAGGTGCCAGAAGGTGATCCCGCCCCGCCCGGATCCCCAGGCGAGGAACCCACTAGGCGAGCTGATGACCCCCTGGGGCCAGACCACGCCGTCTGCGGGCAGCATCGCGGGCCCGTCCCACGTTAGTCCGTCCTGTGACCACCACGAGACGGGCTTGCAGTTACGCTCGGCGTTGAAGACACACCCGATCGCGACGTAGCCTTGCTCGCTCGACGCGGCGGCGACCATCGTGGCGTTTGCGAAGGCCGGCTGGTCGGCGACGCGATGCCATGTCGTCTCGGAGAGGGGCCGAGGGCTCGGCGGCGTGGTGCCCGTCGCCGGGGCCGTCGGCTCGAGGGTGGGCGGGGCGATAGTTGGCGTGGGAGTCATCGTGGCCGAGGGAGGCGCGGAAGACGGCCCCGCCAGGGACGGCTCGGCGCTCGCGGAGCAGGCCGCGGCGAGGACGGTGGCGAGCCCGAGAGCGAGGAGCCTGGAAGGACGTTCCACGTCAGACCTCCTTCAGTCCGTCGGTTGCGTCGTCCAGACGACGGCACGCGAGGGCCCGGACCCCGAACCGGTTGAGCCGACCGCGATGAGGCCGCCCGGCCCCCAGGCGAGCCCAGCGATGCCGGTGCGCAATGGACAGGCCGGGATGTCCGCGCACATCCCGGGCATCCGGCCCTCGGCCGCGACATCTGGCCCCGACGAGTCTTCGACCCAGTCGAACCCGTCGACCGAGCGCCAGACGAAAGCTCGATCGGTGTCCTGCAGGAGCGCGACGAGGACGCCGTCCGCCGCGACGGGACCGGTGAACCACTGCCACGGGTAGCGGTCCGGCAGTCGCGAGGGGAGCCAGTCGAGCCCGTCCGACGACGTCCAGGCCGCGAGTGGCGGCCCGCTGAGCGTCCCCGGTTGCCCGATCTCCGCACCGAGCGCGACGAGGGTCGGACCGACCGTCGCCACGGAGGCGATCGAGGGCGCACCCTCCGTCCACTGCCAGCAGCGACCGTCGGTCGCGCGCCCCGCGAACGAGCGGTACGCCGAACCCTCGGCGATCTTGAGCCATGCCAACAGGCGGACGTCGGGGCCACCGACCGACGCCGGCACCGTCGCCAGGGACGGGCCGACGAACTCGGCCGTCGTCATCCCCACCCACGGCGCTGGACACCCGGCATCGGCGTGTCGTCGCCAGGTGAGACCGTCGGACGAGACCCAGAGAAGGAAGGGCTGACCGGGCATCCCGGCCGCGGCCAGGTAGCGGTCGCCGGTCCACACCACGCTCGTGATCATCGCGTCCGCGAGGCCCGGAACCGGCGCCGACCGATGCCACGTGACGCCATCGCTCGACGCCCAGAAGGGTGCGGCGGCATCGGCGTCGAAGTCGGCCCAAGCCAGGTAGCCCGCGCCCCTCAGGACGTGATCGAGGGAGATCCCGCTCGCCGATGGGATGGCATACCGGGTCCAGGCCACCCCGTCGGTCGAGACCCAACTCAGAGCGTCGCAAGTGCCGATGTCACGGGGCCTCGCCGAACAGCCGACCGCCACGTAGCGGTTCGGACCCGCGGCCACCGCCTTAATCCGGGCATCGGCGAACGCCGCCTGATCGGCGACCCGGGTCCAGACGGGCTCCGCGGGTAGAGATGCGCGCAGGGTCCCCGCAGGCGACGCCGTCGCCGGGATAGAAGCGGCGCCGCCGGTCGGGGCGGGCCAGACGGGCGCAGACGCACCGGCTGCCGAGGGTGACGACGCCGAGGTCGACGTACAGCCGGCCAACGTCACGATCAGGACGCCCGCGATGACCCCCCTGGCGCTCGCTCCCATCCGATGCCTCCGAGGTCACGAGCTTCGACGCTCGGGCCCGGTCGGTTGTGGTGCCGTCCCTCGGGCGTGGCTGTCGGGTTCCCCACACGGGAGTCCGTCGCCGCTCGTCCAACATCCGATCGGGGAGGTGACCGATGGGTCCGAGAGGCTGGCCCCCGGTCCGGTCGCTGGTCGTGGTCGTCCTTCCTGCGGCGGGATGCACCAGGAGCGCGCAGTCGCCCTCCGCCCCGACTACGCGCGAGGGACCTCGGCCGCCCGGAGCCTAACGCCAGTGGCGTTGCGCACGCGCCGGAGCATGACAATCAAGACGCATGATGGGTTCGTCTTCACGACCGCGACCGGCGGGCCGCTCTACGGCAAGGAGGCGCTGCGTGAGTCCTACGCCGCCCTCGATCGGGCGGCCCTGCCGCGGGTCAGTGGCCACCCTCCAGGCCGGCCTCGACGCGGCCCAGTCGCGAACTCCCGACCAGACTACCGACCAAACCACAGCCCGCTGATCGCTCAGCGGGCTGTTTCGCGCTCAGAAGGTGGAGGCGACGGCCGGATTCGAACCGGCGAATAGAGGTTTTGCAGACCTCCCCCTTAGCCACTTGGGTACGTCGCCCCAGGAACCGTGCCGGCCGTGGAACCGGCGGATCGAACTCCACGCCCACACCGGTCAGGCCGGGGTTGGCTGCCCCTCGAGGATTCGAACCTCGCCTAACGGATCCAAAGTCCGCTGTCCTACCACTAGACGAAGGGGCACCGGTCCGAGCTCCCGGCGGGAGGCCGGCACCGGCACCGGCGGCCGGGCAAAAAGATGGAGCGGAAGACGGGACTCGAACCCGCGACCCTCACCTTGGCAAGGTGATGCTCTACCAACTGAGCCACTTCCGCTCGCGAACCCGACCAGTCTGTTTCGGATGGTGCCGAGAGCCAGAATCGAACTGGCGACACCGCGATTTTCAGTCGCGTGCTCTACCAACTGAGCTATCTCGGCCCGCGGTCCGGACCAGGCTTGGCCGCCCGTCGGCGGAGGCGAGGGTACCACGAGCGCCCGAAGCGCCGCAAGGCGAGACCGAGCCGGAGAGGGGGTCCGCGACACGGCCGCGCCGGGCGGCGTCACGACCGCCGTGCCGCGCGCACCGCCGTCAGTCCAGGCCGGCCAGTTCCTTCTCCTCCTCCTGCGGCATCGGCCCCTCACCAGCCAGCTGCCGGAGGCGCTTGATCCGATCCGCGATCGGCGGATGGGTCGAGAAGAGGTTCTGGATCTCGCCGGCCTTCTTGAGCGGGTTCACGATGTAGAGGTGCTGGGTCGCCCGGTTGGCGACCTCCAGCGGCTCCTGGTCCTCGGAGATCTTGACCAGGGCCTCCTCCAGGCCGTGCGGGTTGCGCGTCAACTCCACGGACGAGGCGTCGGCGAGGTACTCGCGCTGGCGGCTGATCGCCAGCTGGACGAGAGAGGCCGCGATCGGGGCCAGGATCGCCAGGATGATCGCCACCACGAACATGATCGCCTGGATCGCCCCGCCTCCCCCACCCTCTCGGTTGGAGCCGCGCCGGCCGCCGAACATGCCGCCCCAGAAGGTGAATTGGAGGAAGAAGTCGGCCAGCAGGGCGATGCTGCCGACCAGCACCCCCACCATGAGCGAGAAGCGGATGTCGTAGTTGCGGACGTGGGAGAGCTCGTGGCCGATCACACCCTGGAGCTCCTCCCGGTCCAGCTTCTGGAGGAGTCCGGCCGTGACCGCCACCGAGGCGTGCTTCGGATCGCGACCGGTGGCGAAGGCGTTGGGTGCGCTGTCGGGGATGATGTAGACGCGCGGCATCGGCAGGCCGGCCGCCATGGTCAGCTCGCGGACCACGTCGAAGAGCTCCGGGGCCGACTGCTCGTCGACCTCCTTCGCCTGGGAGACACCGAGAACCATCTGGTCGCCCGCGTAGTAGGTCGCCAGCGAGGCGATCCCCCCGATCACGATGGCGATCACGATGGCGGCCACGCCCGAGTCGGACGAGCCGCCGACGGCGAAGCCGATGACGTAGCCAAGGGCGGCCAAGACGAGGACGACCAGCAGCGCCAGCAGGACCGAGTTGCGCCGGTTGGCCGACTCCTGGCCGTAGAACGTCGCCGCCACGGCAGCCGTCCTAGCGGAGGGCGACGACCGGGACCTGGTCGGCCTCGGGCTCGGCCTCGAAGAAATCGCGCTTGGTGAAGCCAAACGTGCCGGCCATCAGGTTGTTGGGAAAGACCTGGATGGACGTGTTGTAGTCCAGGACCGTAGCGTTGTAGTGCTGGCGGGAGAAGGAAATCTGGTTCTCGGTCGTGGTCAGCTGCTCCTGCAGCGAGAGGACGTTCTCGTTCGCCTTCAGCTGGGGGTAGTTCTCGACCACAGCGAAGAGCGAGCGCAGGGCGCCGGTCAGAACGTTCTCGGCCTGGGCCTGCTGGGCAACGTTGCCCTGGGCGCCGGCGGCCACGGCGTTGGCCCGCGCCTCCGTCACCTTGGTCAGGACCTCCTGCTCGAAGTCCATGTAGCCCTTCACGGCATTGACCAGGTTGGGCACGAGGTCGTGGCGCCGCTTCAGCTGCACGTCGATCTGGGCGAAAGCCTCGTCGACGCGGAGCCGGCGCTGCACCAGTCCGTTGTAGATCGCGATCACGAAGACGGCGATCAGGACGAGGACGACGATGACGACGATCAGTTCGATCGACATCTGCTCTCCCTCTGCGGGGCGGCCGCGCCGAGGAGCGCGACCGCGGCCAGTCTAGCAGCGAGCGAGCGTGGAGCGTGCGGCGATGGGCGCCCGGGCAGCGGGTGGGGTGCGCGCCGGGAACCTGGTGGGCGGTGCAGGAGTCGAACCTGCGGCCTCCTCGGTGTAAACGAGGCGCTCTGACCGGCTGAGCTAACCGCCCGGGAAGATGAACGGCGCACCCGTCGGTGCGCCGTCGACTCAGCGAGGGAGTGGTGCCCAGGCCGGGACTTGAACCCGGATGAGTTGCCTCATACGCCCCTCAAACGTACGCGTATACCAATTCCGCCACCTGGGCAGGTGAACCGGCCGGCAGACCATCGGCGAGGGAGACGGGGTGGTACCGAGGAAGGGAGTCGAACCCATACGCCCTTGCGGGCACTAGCTCCTGAAGCTAGCGCGTCTACCAATTCCGCCACCTCGGCCCGGACCGCGCCGGGACGCCGACCGAGGTCAGCCGCCGCCGGCGAGGCGCCAGTCTAGCACATCCCAGTAGCGCCCAGACGGGTCCGAGATCTGCCGGGGATCGGGTCCGCTGAGCTGTGTCGTGCTCAGGAAGACGTAGTCCCGGTAGTAGATGGGGAGCATCACCGGGTCCTTGGCCAGGTACGCCTCGAGGGCGGAGAAGGCCTTCTCGCGAGCATCCAGGGTGCCCGGAGCGCGGGCCGCGACCAGCAGCTTGTCGAGCGCGGGATCCTGGACGCCGGAGACGTTGGAGCCGGTCGAGACGGCCTGGGTGGACGCGAGGAGCGGATAGAGGTCCGGGTCGGAGCCGAGATCGACGTCGATCAGTGCGGCGGAGAAGTTGCCGCCCTCCAAGCGCTGGCTGACGAGGGCGGTGGGTGTGAGCCCGACGAGGTCCACCGTCAGGCCGATCGCTCCCCAGTCGGCCGCGACCGCCAGGGCGGTCGCCCAGGCGACCGGGTTCGAGGCCGCGTCGACGCTCGCCAGCTCGATCTTGAGGGGAGCCTTGGCGCCCTTGGGATACCAGCCGTCCGCCTTCTTCGTCCAGCCGGCCGCTCGCAGCCCGGCCGCGGCGGCCGCAGGGTCGGCCGGGACCGTTCCGGCAGCGGCCGGGTCGAAGGCCCACGACGACGGTGGCACCAGCGTGTCGGCCCGTTCCCCGGTCCCGAGGAGCGCGCTCGAGACGATCGCGTCGCGGTCGATCGCCTCGAGAAGCGCCAGCCGGACCCGCGCATCGCGGAATTCGGGGTGGCTCGGCCGGAGGTTCAGCACGACGGCCGTCAGGTCCGAGGTCGGGTAGCGGATCAGGCGGGTGGCGGAGAGCTGCTCCAGCGCCTGCACCTGCTCCGGCGGCAGCCCGCCCGCCGCGGTCAGCCGGCCGGCCCGGAAGGCGGCCGCCATGGCCGTGGCGTTCGTGAAGAAGTCGAGCTCCACCTTGGGCAGCTCGGCGACCACGCGCCGGCCAGCCAGGTCCGGCGAGGCGACCGGTCCGCTCGATCCGGACGCGGACGCCGACGGCGAGGCGGCCGTCCCGGCCGGGACCACCGGCTCCAGCGTGGCGCTCGCCGCATCCCAGCTCACCAGGCGGAAGTGGCCCGAGCCGACCGGATGCCGGCTGAAGTCCGAGTCGGCGAGCTGGTCGACCGGTACAACGCGCAGGAGATGCGCGGGCAGCAGCGGCAGGGTCGCCAGGCCCAGGAACCCGGCGACCGGCGTGGCCAAGTCGAACTGCACGCTCTCCGAGTCGATCGCCGAGGCGGTCACCTCGCGCCAGCTGCCGGCCAGCGGGCCGTGATAGGCCGGGTCCTTGAGGAGCCCGACCGTGAACAGGACGTCCGCGGCGGTGACCGGCGGGCCGTCCTGCCAGCGCGCGTCGGGCCGGAGGCGGAACGTGTAGACATCGCCCTTTGCGTTCACCGACCAGCTCGACGCCAGCTCCGGCTGGAAGCTGCCGTCGGGGCCGTGGCGGACGAGCCCGCTGAAGACGAGGGCAACGAGGTCGCGGTCGGCCTGCGTCCGGGCCGTCAGCGGCGTGATGGAGCTCGGGCTGCCCAGCACCCCCTCGCGGTAGACGGCGACCGATCCCGGAGTGGGACTCGATGCGGCCGGCGTGGGCGGTACGGCGGCCGGCCAGAGGATGCCCACCGCGACCAGCCCGAAGAGCAGCACCAGGGCGGCCGTCACCCCCCGATCGACGCGGTTCATCTGCGGTCCTGAGAACGCCGGTGACGACGCGGCAGCGGCGACCGCGCCCGGTCCGGCCGGGCGGCCGGGCTCAGCTCGGCGGCAGCGCGAAGCTTGCCATCGAGAAGACCACGAAGAGGACCGCCAGCACGATCGTGAACTGCCAGAGCCGGCGCTCGATGCCGCGCCGGCTGCGGTAGACGGCCGAGTCGCCGCCGAAGGTGGCCGAGAGGCCCGTACCCCGCGCCTGCAGGAGCACGGCGGCCATCAGCGCGATGCTGATGACGATCTGGCCGATCGCCAGGAAGGTGTTCACGGTGCTGCGGGAACCTCCGATGGTCGCGCGGCGACCGTCGACCGGTGCCGCGAAGCCCGGCGATCGTAGCACAGGCCGGGGCATCCGGGCCGCGATCCGCCCCGCACTGAGGCCACCCGGGCCCGGCCGCCCGGGCGGGCGGCGCCGGCCGGCCGCGCTCGATCGGACTCAGGACGGTGGGTCGAGCAGGGAGCGGCCGGCGACATCGTCCCAGCTCGGCAGGCCGCCGACTTCGAGGATGGTCGGCGTCACGTCGGCCAGGACGCCGTCGTGGAGGCGACGGCCCGCCACCGATCGCCCGACCGCCACGATCGGGACGGGGTTGAGGGAGTGGGCCGTCACCGGCTTCCCGGCGCCGTCCCGCATCTCGTCGGCGTTGCCGTGGTCGGCGGTGACGAGGAGCAGTGCGCCGGGCCGCTCCGGGTCGTCGGCGTCGACGGCCAGGGCCGCCTGAACGATCCTGGCCAGGCACCCGTCGACCACCTCCAGGGCCGCGATCGTCGCCTCCCAGACGCCGGTGTGGGCGACCATGTCCGGGTTGGCGTAGTTGGCGATCACCAGGTCGTACTGACCGGAACCGATCGCCCCCACCAGGGCATCGGTCACGCCGAGGGCGCTCATCTCCGGCCGCAGGTCGTAGGTCGGGATGTCCTTTCGGCTCGGCACCAGCACGCGGTCCTCGCCCGGCCAGGCCACCTCGCGGCCGCCGTTGAAGAAGTAGGTCACGTGGGCGTACTTCTCGGTCTCGGCGACGTGGAACTGGCGCCAGCCGGCCTTCGACGCGGCCTCTGCCAGCGAGGGGACGACCTCGGGCGGGAAGACCACCTCGACCGGCAGGCCCGCCTCGTACTCGGTCATCGTGGCGACCAGCAGGTCGCGAGGCGGCGCTCCGTGCTCGGCCCGGTCGAAGGCGTCGAACTCCCCGTCGGCCAGGGCGTGCGCCAGCTGCCGCGCCCGGTCGGCGCGGAAGTTGCAGTGGAGCAGCGCGTCGCCGTCGGCAAGCCGGCCGTCAACCCCATCGATGGCCGTCGGCTGGACGAACTCGTCGTTCTCGCCGCGCTCGTACCCGGCCGTCACCGCGGCCGTCGCCGACGGAGCGTGGACGGCGGCGAACCCGTGGACGATCGCGTCGTAGCCGCGCTGCGTCCGCTCCCAACGCTTGTCGCGGTCCATGGCCCAGTAGCGCCCGCCGACGTCCGCGATCCGCGCGTCGGGGTGAGCGACGGCCAGCCGCCGCTCCAGGTCGGGGATGAACCCGATCGCCGAGCGCGGCGCAGTGTCGCGGCCGTCGAGGAGAGCGTGGACTCGCACCCGGGCCACGCCGCGGCGGCGGGCCAGGTCCGTGACGGCCACCAGGTGGCGGTCGTTGGCGTGGACGCCGCCCGGCCCGATCAGGCTGATGAGGTGGAGGGTGCGCCCAGGCTGGCTCGCTCGCTCGCAGAGGTCCAGCAGCACCGGCCGGCGGTCGAAGCTGCCATCGGCGATGGCACGGTCGATCCGCGGCAGGTCCTGGAGGACCGGCTGGCCCGTGCCCAGGTTCAGGTGGCCGACCTCCGAGTTGCCCATCTGGCCGGGCGGCAGCCCGACCGCCTCTCCCGACGCCTCCAGGGCGGCATGCGGCCAGCGCTCGAGGAGACCGCGCCAGGTCGGCAGGCGGGCATGGGCGATGGCGTCGACCGCCGGATCGCGGCCGATGCCGAAGCCGTCGAGGACGACCAGGACGATCGGTCGCGGCCGGCAGAGGCCCCGGCCGCTGGTCCCACCGCCGCTCGCGCCGGCCTCGCCGCGCGGGTCGCGCGTGTCGCCGCGGGTGTCGCGCGGGTCGCTCCGGGTGTCGCGCGGGTCGCTCCGGGTGTCGCGCGTGTCCTCGCGGCTGTCGCGCGGGTCGCTCCGGCCATAGCCATGGCCGCCCCTCGCGTCGCTCACGGCCGCGAGCCCAGCCGGGCCGCGGCGGTCATCGCCGCCCTGGAGAGGATCCCGGCCATCTCCTCCGGCTTGAGCGAGGCGCCGCCCACAAGGGCTCCGTCGATCGAAGCCTCGGCCATGAACTCCGCGAAGTTGGAGCTCGTGACGCTGCCGCCGTAGAGGACGGGCACGTCCTCCGCCCGGGCGTCCCAGCCGAGGGCGGCGAGGGTCGCCCGGATCGCGTCGCTCATGGCCCCGGCGTCGGCTCCGTGCGCGCTGCGGCCGGTCCCGATCGCCCAGACCGGCTCGTACGCGACGACGAGACCGGCCGCTGCGAGCGCATCCGGGTCGTGGCCGGAGAGGGCGCCTTCCAGCTGCCCCGCGACGACCTCGATGGCCCGACCCGCCTCCCGATCGGCCAGTTGCTCACCGACGCAGAGGATCGGCCGCAGGCCGGCCTCGAGGGCCCGGCCGAGCTTGCGGCCGATCAGCGCGTCCGTCTCCCCGGCGTCCCGCCGCCGCTCCGAATGGCCCAGGATGACCCAGCTCGCCAACCCGGCCAGCATCGGAGCGGAGACCTCGCCCGTGAAGGCCCCGGCCAGCTCGTGGTGGACGTTCTGGGCCCCGACGGCGACGTCCGTGCCGGCGAGAGCATCGCGGACCGCGGCGAGGCAGACGTAGGGCGGGCAGATGACGCGCTCGACGCCCGGGCCGAAGCTCCGGGCCGCGATCATGGCGGCCAGCTCGCCCGCGTCGGCCGGGGTGGTGTTCATCTTCCAGTTGGCGGCAACGATGACGGGTCTCATGGGCGGCATTCTCGCAGAGGCACCGAGGTCCCGGATGGGCCGATCCTCCCCTCCCTCACCCACCCTCCCGGCACCCGGGGCGGACCCGACCGCCGGGGCGGACCCGGCACCCGGGGCGGACCCGACCGCCGGGGCGGACCCGACCGCCGGGGCGGACCCGGCACCCGGGGCGGACCCGACCGCCGGGGCGGACCCGACCGCCGGGGCGGACCCGGTCCCGGTTATGCGAGTCACCGCATAAGGCCGCCCGTGACCTGGAGATCACCTCGGCCGATGGGGTCGGCGGTGGC
>JAJYJR010000957.1 GCA_021789355.1 Chloroflexota bacterium
TCGAGCGGCTCCCGCCCGCGATGAAGGCGCTGATCGGCGCCCAGGTCGCGGACGTGAGCACCGCCACCGGCTTCCTCAACATCGAGCTGTTCCCGATGATGCTGCCGGCCGTGCTGGCGGGATACGCGATCGCCCAGGGGAGTGGGGCGACGGCGGGCGAGGAGAGCCGCGGCACCATCGACGTCCTCCTCTCGTACCCGGTGCCGCGCTGGCTGGTGGTCACGCAGAAGGCTGCGGCGATCGTGATCTCCGTCGTGGTGGTCGCGGCCGGATTGTGGGTCGGCGCGGTGCTCGGCGCCGCCGCCAGCAGCAGCGCCCTCGATTCGGGACGTGTCGCCGAGGCGCTCGTCATGGCCGTGCTGCTCGCGCTCGACTTCGGCGCGGTCGCCCTGCTGCTCGCCTCATGGAGCGGCAACCGCGGCCTCGGGATCGGCGTGAGCGTGGCCCTGCTCGTGGTCATGTACTTCGTCAACGCGCTGGCGCCCATCATCAGCGGCCTGGACTCGATCAAGCAGGCTTCGCTCTTCTTCTGGTACCTGGAGAGCGACCCGATCCGGAACGGGGTCTCGATCGCCGACTCGTTCGTCCTGGCGGCCGTGGCGGTCCTGCTGTTCCTGGCCTCTCTGGTCGCCTTCGAGCGCCGGGACCTGGCCGCCTGAGCAGGGCGGTGCCCCCGCCGGCACGCTCGCCCTCGGCACGCCCCAGTCGCCGCCACCGCCACCCACGCGCCGCAACCGCCACCGTCCCGCAACCCAGCCTCAACGCCGTCTCCCTTTGCGCCGGCGGAGACCGCCCATAAGGTCCGGCCGTGGGGGACGGCCGGGTCTCCGCCGGGGCCGGTCGCACTCCAGGCGGGGTCGCTCGCGCTCCCGCCGACACGGCGACATCCGTCGCCATCGCCGGCGCCGGTCACCAGGGGCCGGCGTCCACGACGACGAAGGGAGCAACCGCATGGCCGCCACCTCGCCGGATGGAATGAAGCGGACACTCAGCCTCACGGGCCTGACCATCAACGCCATGGCGCTGATCGCGCCCGGCGCGTTCCTGTGGACCACGTTCCAGTCGCAGGCGCTGCAGGCCAACGGCGGCCAGACCACCGCCTTCGACATGGTCCCCGGCCTGCTCTTCGCGCTGATCCTGGCGTTCCTTACCGCCTGGTCGTACTCGGAGCTCTCGGACCTCTATCCCAACGCCGGCGCTGGGTCGTCGTATTACTTCGCCGAGGCGGCCTTCCTGGAGCGAGAGGAGGCGTTCCACTACAAGTTCGCCCGCCTCGCCAAGTTCGTCGTCGGGTGGATCTCGCACCTGTACTACTGGATCTACCCGGGGATCATGGTGGCGTTCACCGGCACGCTCGCCGTCTACATCCTGGGCCTGTTCGGCATCACGCTGTCGACGCCGCTCGAGATCGCCGCCGCGGTCCTCTTCGCGATCGTCACCGGGCTCATCGCCTTCCGCGGCATCGCCGGGTCGACCATGACCGCGATCATCATCAACGTCATCCAGCTCACGGCCCTGGTCGCGTTCAGCGTGCTGGCCATCGCGTTCCGGCTCACCCACCCGGAGCTCGCATACGCGCAGCACGATGTCGCGGCCGTCGTGCTGCCGCACAACATGATGAACGTGCTCTTCCAGGGGACCATCGCGATCCTGCTGCTGGTCGGTTTCGAGTCCGTCACCGCGCTCGGCGCCGAGGCGGTCAACCCGAAGCGCGACATCCGCCGGGCGGTGCTGCTCTCGCTGGCGATCCAGGGCGGGTTCGCGTACATCCTGGAGTACGTCTCGGCCAACTTCTTCGTGAACTCGGCGGTCACCGCCCAGGTCACCGACGCGACCGGCAAGGTCTCCACGGTCGGCGGGTATGCGGCCGCGGCGGCGTCGGGCGCGCCCATCGGCGACATGGTCCGGCTGATCGGCGACCAGATGCTGGGCGGGACCGGCCTGGCTCTCGCACTCGTCCTGGCGGCGACCGTGCTGGTGGCGCTCGTCGGGACCACCCTTGCCTGCCTGAACACCGGCGTGCGCATCACCTACGTGATGGGGCGCGACCGGGAAGTCCCGGGCATCCTGGGCCTGCTCCACGGCCGTTACGCCACGCCCCACTACGGGATCCTCGCGCTGGCCGCGATCTCTGCCCTGCTGGGCGCGTACGGCGTGCTCAGCGCCGACAACCTGCTCCAGATCATCCTCGCCTCGAACGCCGGCACGTTCCTGGTGTACGGCATGACCAACGCGATCGTGGTGGTCGCCTTCTGGCACCGCGCGGAACGCAGCCTGGTCAAGCACGTTGTCGTCCCGGGGCTCGGCCTGCTGGCCAACCTCGCGATGCTCGGCGCCGTCGTCTTCCTCAGTCTCGCGTCGGGCGGCTCGACGCAGACCGACACGCTGATCGCCCTCGGGATCGTCGTCGCGTGGATCGCCGTCGGCGCGGCGTGGCTCCTCGCCAACTCTCGGGCCAGCAGGCGTGCGCTGCTGGTAACGGCGGTCGCGGACCGGGGAGCCAGCGCGTAGGCGGGGCGGCG
>JAJYJR010000958.1 GCA_021789355.1 Chloroflexota bacterium
TCCGGGATGGACGCCGAGTTCCTCGCCCGGGCGGGCGCACGCGTCGTCGCGAGCGACATCAGCCTCGGGGCCGCACGGCGGACTCGCGAGCGCGCCCGGCGGTACGGCCTCGACATTACGCCGGTCGTCGCCGACGTCGAGAGGCTCCCGTTCGCCGACGGCTCCTTCGACGTCGTGCTAGTCCACGACGGGCTTCATCACCTGGAGCGACCACGGCTCGGGCTGGTCGAGATGACGCGAGTCGCCCGACGGTGGGTGTCTGTGACGGAACCCGCGCAGGCGGCGGCAACGTCTGTGGCAGTGTGTGCCGGGGTCGCGCTCGAGCGCGAGGAGGCCGGCAACAGGGTAGCCCGCCTCACGCCCGCAGAGGTTGTCGAGGTCCTTCGGGCCACAGGCTTCCGGCCGATCGTGGCGAAACGCTACGCCATGTACTACCGTCACGAGCCCGGTGCCGTCTCCCGAGCGCTGAGCCAACGCGGTGTCTTCCCGCTTGTGCGTGCCGGATGGAGGATGGCGAACGCCGTCGTCGGCCGGTTCGGGAACAAGCTTGTGGTCGTTGCGGAGCGCGAGGCTCGATAGCAGCCCCGCGCCGGCGTTCGGGATGTCACCCTTGCCGCTCTGGCCGGCCGCAGCCTGCCACCATCGGACGGAGTCGATTACCGACCGGTGCCGCCAAGGACCGCCGGCACCGTGCGCGCCAAGATCCGCAAGTCGAGCAGCAACGACCAGCTGTCGATGTAGACGAGGTCGCGCTCGACCCAGGCGTCGAAGTCGGGATCGTGTCGCGCCTCGATCTGCCAGAGGCCCGTCATGCCGGGCTTCATCGAGAGGCGGCGGCGATGCCAGCCGTCGTACTCGGCCACCTCGCGCGGCAGGGGCGGCCGCGGCCCCACGAGGCTCATCTCACCGCGCAGCACGTTCCAGAGCTGTGGCAGCTCATCCAGGCTTGTCCGGCGCAGGACGCGGCCCAGCGGTGTCACCCGCGGGTCGTCGGCCATCTTGAACGCGTGCCCGTTGCGCTCGTTGTGTTGCAGCAGCTCCGGCAGCCGCGCCTCGGCGTCGCACGCCATGCTTCGGAATTTGACGAGCCGGAATGGTCGACCGTGCAGCCCGACCCGCTGCTGCGCGAACAGGATCGGGCGGCCGTCTCGCACGAGGATGGCGAGGGTCACGGCGGCCATGACCGGGCTCAGCAGCACGAGTCCGATCAGGGCGCCGACGATGTCGAGCCCGCGCTTGACCCCCAGCTCCAGCAGGCGGTCGGGGCCGGCCACGATCGAGTAGACGGGGATCCCGTCGAGGTCCTCCAGCAGGCCGCGCGTGAAGGTCCGGTCGGCCAGCCCCATCGGGATCCGGACGATCTTGCCCTCGTCCTCGGCCAGGCGCATCAGCTCCACGACACGCTCGTTCCAGGTGCCGGCCGGGATGCAGATGGCCACCTCGTCGATCACAGAGCCGTGGAGGAGCGCCGCGAAGCGGTCCAGCGGCCCGAGCCACCGTCGGGTCGGCGGCAGGGCGGCAGCCGCGCCCGCGTCGTCGTCGAGGAAGCCCGCCACCTGCAGCCCGAGCCAGGGGTTGGCCTCCAGCCGGTCGGCGAACTCCTGCCCCCGCTGTCGGGCGCCCACGATCACGATGTAGCGTCGGTTCCGGCCACCGACCCGGAAGCGACGCACCAGCAGGCGGAGCGCGGCCCGGTCCGCCACGGTGACCAGCGCCTGGGTCGGGAAGACCACGAGCAGGAACAGGCGGCTGACGTCCGGTAGCTTCGCCGCGAAGAGGAACGCCAGCGTCCCCAGCGCCATCCAGGCCGTCGCCCGCACGATGTCGGCCGCCTCGCTCCAGACGGTCCAACGGTAGCGGGGCCGGTAGAGGCCGTTGAGCGCCATGATGCCCACCCAGACCGCGGCGTAGAGGGCGAACAGAAGGATGGGGATCCGGACGGTGGATTCCCAGTAGGTCGCCCAGCCGACGCCGAACCGCAGGCGCGACACGATGGCGAAGAGCGACCCGGCGACGAGGATGTCGGAGACGAGGAAGAGCGCACGGAGCTCGGCGCCGTGGCGGCGGATCATGACCCCGTTGTCCCCGGGGCGCGTGCAGGGGCCGAGCGCGCTGCAACGGCCCCCCGGGACAGTCCGGACCGCGCTCTCTCGAGATCCACGCGCCCTCTCCCTCGCAGCACAACCGTGCCGCCGCCCCTGCCCCCCCTCGACCCGTTTGTAGCATGTGAATGTTAGGACATCAACCCGTTGTCAATCCATACGAAACGCCACGCAGTCGAGGCCTACCCATGAGGCTTGCCCGTGAGGTCTACCCGTCAGGCGGCCCAGCGCCGCGCTCACCGAGCCGGGCGGGGTCAGGGCGTCCGGGCCCCCGACTGCGGCCGCTCGGCGGACGTTTCGTTTGGGTGCCTTGACGCCTTACATATGGGTGCCTCGTCCCGCCCGACGATCCGGTCCGTCACAGCGGCGCCGGCCGCTTCACGCGCCTCCGAATGCGTCCCATGTCGCTGCTCGAGGCCG
>JAJYJR010000959.1 GCA_021789355.1 Chloroflexota bacterium
CGAGCACGATGGCGCCGATGCTTGACACGGGAGCGAGCCGGCCGATGCTCATGCCGTGGGCGCGGGTAGCGTCAACTCCTCCTCGCGCCCCTGCTCGGGACCCCCAGTTGTTCGTCGCGGCTGGGGGTCCGCTTGCTGGTCAGCGCTCTCCCCCCACCGCCTCGCCTGTCTCGCCGCACGGGGCCGGGACCCGGTGTCGCGGGCGAAATCTCGCGGGCGCAATCCTTGACGGTGCGGCGTGGTTGGCCGATACGGGTTGCCCCAACGCACCACCGAACGCTCCGTGGGCAGGGCGAACCCGTTGGCCGGCGCCGGGGTACGCGCATAGCGTGTACCGCGAGGACCGATCACGAACCGTCGTGACCGACGGTCTTCGGAAGGGAGCCTCGCCTCCATGCTCGCCCACCCACCGGCACGACCCCGACCTGCCATGCGCCGCCTGGCGCGACCTCGACCCATCGGCACCGCGAGCCTCGGGGCGCTCCTGGCCCTCTCGATGGCCGCCACCATGGCCCCGCGCGTGGCCGCCGACAGCGGTGCCTGCCTGGTCGGTGCCAGCGCGACCTCGCTGCGCCCGCACACGGTCGAGGTGATGTTCGCGGGGTGCGCGTACGTGGTCTCTGCGGAGGTGCCGCCCTACACCATCGATCTACTTGGGTCGGGCTACTCCCGCCAGCTCTACCAGGGCGACGGCGCCACCCCGGACACGACGAGTGGTGAGGTCACCTGGACCATCGGTGGCCTGCCGGCCGGGACGTACCAGGTCGTCAGCTCGGGAGTCGTCGACTTCGACGCCGACGGCAACCCCGTGCTCGGGACGGGTTCGCTGGCCATTCGCGTGTTCGGGGCGCAGAGCACGACCTCGACGCCGACCCCGGTCCCTGCCACGCCGACGCCCCGTCCGACGGTGGCGGCGAGCCCCACCCGAACCCCGCAACCGACAGGGACAGCGCGAGCGAAACCGAGTGCGACAAGCAGCCCCACGCCGGCGCCGTCCCCCGGCCCCATCGGGGCCCGCGCCACCGCAGTCGCCGCGCCGCACTCCACGGCGACCGCACATCCCGTGGCGCCGCCGGCCACGACCCCGAGTGTCCCGCCCAGTGTGGCGGCTACGAAGGCTCCGGCCCCGGTGACCGCGGCGGCGACATCATCGCCGGGCGCGCCGAGCGGCCCTGCGCTTCCGCTCACGGGTGTCTCCAGGATGGGTGTCGCCGCGCTCACGCCCGCGCCTTCGCCGCAGGCGTCGCTGGTCGCGGCCGTCGCGCCGGGCGCGCACGGACCGAGCGACGAGGGAACAACCGTGCCCGTCGGTATCTCGACGGTGGCGCGGCCCTCGGCCGTCACCGCTGCCACGCTGCGGCTCGTGCTGGTCCTGGCGGGAGGGCTGGTGGCCCTCGCCGGGGCGCTCGGAGCCGTCCGGTCGCGCCGACGACGCACCGCACGCTGAGCCTCCGGGGTCGGTCAGTCCGGCCGAGGAAGGGTTGAGAGCATGGACCCCTCCGCGGTGGCCCGTCATTCCCCGGCGCACGCTCTCGTTCGACCGGGGAGCGGCGTCCTTCGCGTAGGCCTGGCGTTGAACCCGGGTCAGAGAGCGAGGAGCTGGACGAAGTCGACCTCGGGCATGACCTCGATCTGCTGGCCGCGCTCGCGCAGGTCGGTGGCTTTGCGGGCCTTCGCCGAAAGGGCCTCGCCGGGGCGCAGTCGCCGGGCATCCTGGTAGCCAATGACCAGCACGTTGGTGTGTTGCGTCACCCCGGGTGCCGGGCGCCCCCCGACCTCGGCTACTCGGTCCCACGCCATCGCACGGGTCATGGATCCGAGCGCGCCGGTGAACACGAGCTCGCGTCCGTAGAACGGGTGGTCCGGGCTCGCATTCGGGTTGGGAGCCGGTATGTCGCCGCGCCCCCCTGACCACGCACGATGGCTGCCGCTCCAGGTCTCCGTACTCATCGTGCCGAGGGGCGTGTGCGTCGCCGCCGCGATCTCCTCGAGGGTGGTTGCGCCGTGGTGCCGTGCGATGGCGAGGAGGACGGACGCTGCCGCTCGCGCGTCCGCCTCGGGGTCGTGGTGATGGTCGAGGGACACGCCAGCCGCCTCGGCCACCCAGGGCAGCGAGTAGGACAGGAGGTTCCAGGTTGC
This sequence comes from Chloroflexota bacterium, assembly GCA_021789355.1. The sequence goes on from JAJYJR010000959.1 coordinate 2,140, forward strand.
CCGCGAGAACACGAGGGTGCAGGCATAGGACAGGGCGGGCCAGGGGAGATCGCTCACCGAGCAGGCGTCGCGGATGACGCCGAGGTCAAAGGCCGCGTTGTGGGCGACGAGCGGCAGGCCCTCGGTGAACGCGAGGATCTCCGGCAGCCGCTCGCCGAACCGGGGCTCGCCGCGCACCATCGCCGGGGTGATGCCGTGGATCCCCATATTGAAGGGGTCGAACCCGTCGTAGCCCTCGGGCGGACGCATCAGGAAGCGACGGCGGTCGACGATCTGGCCATCTACGACCTTGACGAGCCCAACCGCGCATGGGCTCCCGCGATAGGCGTTCGCGGTCTCGAAGTCGATCGCGCAGAAGCTCAGCGACATGCCCGCATCCCC
>JAJYJR010000960.1 GCA_021789355.1 Chloroflexota bacterium
CGCTGCCGTGGCTCCGGCCCCGTGACCGGGTGGGCGTGCCCGCGCCATCGGGGAGGTCCCCCGAGCGGGTCGGCGGCGCGCCCGCCGCGCGAGGGCTCCCAGGAGGGCCGGCCCGCCCCAGACGAGTGCCACCCGCGCGAGCGCCGCACCGGACGTGGGGGCGCTCGCCGCCGCCTGGACCATGAGCCCGATCCAGAGCGCCAGTACCGCCAGCCGCACCAGGCAGCCTGCCCCGCTCCTCACCGGCGATGCGCCGGCGGCTCAGTCGGCATCGCGTTCCGCCCGCTCGATCCAGGCCAGCAGGACCGGGCGCCAGCGACGCCCGTGCAGCGTCTTCTCGAGGTGCGCCTGGGGACAGAGCAGCACCAGGTTGTCCGGGGTGCTCGGGCTCTTCAGCCCCAGCCCGCCCGACGCGCGGACGTGGTCGAGCTCCAGGCGTCCCAGGCAGAGGTGGGGGATCCCGAGGCGGGTGAAGACGCACGCGCGGTCACGCCGCCGCACGTGGTCGCGCACCGTCGGCGGCACCGGGTCGCGACGGACGGCCCGCCGATGCCGACGAGCGGGATAGCGGCGCAGCACGGTCGCTCGGACTGGTCGACCGGGCCGGGTCAGGCGGCGGCGTTCGACGCCGCGCTGGGGACCGGCGCTCGGACCGGTTCCCCCAGCGCCGTCCGCGCCGCGCCCTGGTCCCACGCGTACAGCCGGCGGGCGTCGAGGAACGCCGCCACCGCGGCGCGGTCCACCACCACCGGATAGAGGCGGGCGCCGTCGGGGCGCACATGGAGGATCCCGAACCGGGTGGCGGGCGGCACCGGGTACGGCGTGGGGTCGCCGGGCCGGCCGATGAACTGGGCCCGGGCGAGCCCGGCCAGCTGGAGCGCGGTGTCGGGGTAGATGCCTGACCCGGTCTTGTAGTCGATGAGCCAGATCTCCCCGTCGATCGCGACGAACGCGTCGGCCGTGCCGCCGTACTCGTAACGCTCCGAGCACACCATCGCCTCGACCGCCAGGAATCGGGGCCGGAAGGCGTTCAAGAAGTCACGTCGATACGCCGTGAGGAAGGGCACGAGGTCCTCGTCGACCGCGCCCGCGTCCCCACGGCCCAGCTCCTCGGCGAGGCGGTGTACGCGCGAGCCGAGGTCCGCCGCAACGTCCCGCCTGTAATCGGGGATCCGCTTCAGCCACTCCACCGCCGCCTGCGGACCGCCCGACGCCACCATGCGCGCGAGGACGTCGAGGTTGCGCACCGCGGAGGCGGCAGTTTCCCGCTTCGCCCAGCCCACCAGGCCCGGCTTGTCCTTGATGCCCAGGATGGTGGTTACCGAGGGATACCAGGGGCCGTTGTTCCAACGGTAGCGGTGGCGACCGTCGCGCACGAGGCCGACCGATGGGGCCGCGCCCGCAGGGTCCTCGATCGCGGTTTGATTGGCTGACTCGTTCTCTGACACATTCATGCCTCAGTGCGATCCATCCCTCCCCAGCTTTCCCGAGCCTAGGTGCGATGGATGACGCTGTCGCGCATCCGCGCACCACGTGGGGTCACGTCAGAGTCTGACACGATGTCAGATCCTTGTCAACGGCTGACGCACCGGGGCCCGCGGGTTGGTAGGATGTGCCCGATGCCGGAGACGGTCGGCGCCTGGTTCCGACGCATGCGCCTTCGGGCGGGGTACCGCACCCAGGCGGATCTCGCGGGCGCCTTGGGGGTGGTCCGCGCGGCGGTAGCCAACTGGGAGAGCGGGAGCGTGGCGGGCCGGCCGTCGCGCACGATCCTCCCGCAGCTGGCGCGCCTCCTCGGGATCAGCACCGACGAACTCGGGGCCCGCTTCGGGATCGACGCCGGGCACCCGGTCGCGGCGCCGCCGCTCGACCCGGCCGTGCTGGCCGCCATCGAGGAAGCCGTCGCCCGCGGGGTGGCCCGGGGCGTGCGCGAGGCGCTCGCCGCCGGAGCCGCCCCGCGCCGCGCACCGCGGGCGGCGAAGGACCCGCGGGCGGCCCGGGACCCGCGCTGAGCGGTCACCGCCGTCGCGGGCAGCGGCGCGGAGACGTGGGAAACGACAACTAGGGTGGCGACGCCGGCTCAGGGTGGTCGAACGACTCGGGCGACTTGGTGCCGCAGTGCGGACAGCGGCGACCTCTCTCCCATGCGAACATCCGGCCGCACCTCGTGCAGGTCCACATGCCCCATGGGTTCAGGCCAGCCGGCGGCGGTGGCTCCAGGATGGCGCTGGGCGCTGGCCCCACCGACCCGGGGGCGCTGTAGGACGGCTCCATCGACATGTGGCCGCCGTAGGACGCCAGCTCCGGGTTGTCGAACGTGTCCGGCGCCCGGGTGCCGCACTTCGGGCAAGGGCGCCCCTTCTCCCATATGAACAGGTGGCCGCACTTGCGGCAGGTCCACATGTTGTACTGCCAGCTGATGGACTCGGTTGACGCACCGGCCAGCTTCACCGCGCCTCCCAGTGCGTCGATCTGGTCGTCATGCGCTCCGGCCGGGAAGTACAGCGCCTCGGCGGCG
>JAJYJR010000961.1 GCA_021789355.1 Chloroflexota bacterium
CGCAGCCGTCGCGGGTGGCCGGTCCATTGCAGGGGATCCCCTGCTCGAGCAGGCACAGCGTGGGATCGAGCCGCGGGAGGGACTGGATCCGGGCGAACGACGCGATGCTCTTGGCGTGCCGCTCGCGGCCGCATTCGTCGCAGACGGTGGAGTGCCCCGCACCCAGCACGGACCCGACCGGTGGGAGTTGGGCCCTGCCGGCGAACGCGGCGATGGCGAGATCGAGGATGGCCGCGATCTGGTGCGGCTCCGGCGGACACCCGGGGACGTAGTAGTCGACGCGCACGACCTGGTCGAGCGTCCGGACCGTGGGGCAGAACTCGGGGAGGTGAAGCTCGCCCTCGGGGACCGTCACGGAGGGCAGCGGCCGGAGGTGCTGCGGGTTGTCCGTGGAGACCGACTCGAAGGCGGCATCGAAGATCGCGCTCCGGCTGGACAGGTTCGCCAGCCCGGGGATGCACCCCTCGCCGGCGCAGGATCCGAAGGCGACCAGCAGCTGCGACTTGCGTCGCAGCAGGTGCGCCAGCTCCTCGTTCTCGCTGTTGCGGATGCTGCCGCTGAAGAGGGTGAGGGCGATCGAGCCGTCCGGCAGCGCCTCGACGTCGCGGTACTTGGCGTCCATCGCGACCGGCCAGAACACCACGTCGAAGGCCGCGTCCAGCTCCAGGACCCTGGCGCCGGTGTTCAGCACGGCGATGTCGCACCCCCCGCAGGAGGCCGCCCAGTAAATCGCGAACTTCGGCTTCCCGTTCGTGGGCGTGGCGCTCATACGGTCACCCCCGCATCGAGCGTCGCGGGGCACCCGGCGTCACCGCCGGTGGCCACAGGTGCGGCCGGCCAGTCCAGCGGGCCCAGCGCGCGGACCTGCTCCACGAACGTGGTGACCTCGCGCGCGAAGATCGCGCCCTCGCCCGCGCTCGCCCAGGTGAGCCGCAGGCGCCCCGGCTCGATGCCGAACTGCTCGAGCGTGCGCCGGAGCAGCTGGTAGCGCCGCATCGTCTTGTAGTTCTGGTCGACGTAGTGGCAGTCGCCAGGGTGGCAGCCGCTGATCATCACGCCGTCGGCGCCTTCGGCGAACGCCTTCAGCACGAAGGTCGGGTCGAGCCGGCCGGAGCACATCAGCCGGATGAGGCGGATGTTCGGCGGGTACTTCATGCGGGACGTGCCGGCAAGGTCGGCGGCCCGGTAGCTGCACCAGTTGCAGGTGAAGCCGATGACGACCGGCTCGAAGACCTCGCTGGTCTCGGGCGGACGGGCCACGCCGGGGGTGGCCGCGGGCTCCGGTGCGCCGGCGCCGGGCGCCGGCGCCGCGAGCGTCCCGGACTCGCGCAGGACCGTGGCTCTCATGCGAGCACCGCCTCACGCTCGGGCTCGCGGGCGGCGGTCCGCAGCAGCAGGCCCTCGATCTGAGAGAGGATCTGCTCGTTGCTGAACACGGTGCCGCTGATGGCGCCGGCGGGGCAGGCCGCAACGCAGGTGCCGCAACCCTGGCACAGCGCCGGGTTGACCTCGGTGACCATGCGGTCCTCGTGGAAGGTGATCGCGCCGAACGGGCAGAGGTTGTTGCAGATGCGGCAGCCCGAGCACATCGACGCGTCCACGGAGGCCCGCACCGGCTCCAGCGCGATCTCGCCCTGCTGGATCCGGCCGAGCACGCGGGCCGAGGCGGCCGCGCCCTGCGCCACCGTGGTGGGGATGTCCTTCGGGCCCTGCACCGCGCCCGCCACCAGGACGCCCTCGGTCATGGTGGCGACGGGGTCGAGCTTCGGGTGGCGCTCGATCATCCAGCCCTCGTAGCTGCAGGAGATGCCGAACTTCTTGGCCACCTCCTTCGCGTCGGCCTGCGGCTCGAGCCCGGCGGAGAGGATCACCATGTCGACCGGGATCCGGCGCTGGCGGCCAGCGAGGGTGTCCTCCACGTGGACCACCAGCTTCCCCTCCTGCTCGGGGGTACGCGCCCCCTCGCTGATCTCCGCGACCTTGCCGCGGACGAAGACGGTGCCTTCGTCGAGGAGCCGCTGGTAGAACTCGTCGTAGCCCTTCGAGGGCGTCCGCATGTCGATGTAGAACTCGTAGACGGTGGCGCCGGTGTGCTCCTTCACCAGGTGCGCGAACTTGAGGCTCTGCATGCAGCAGATGGAGGAGCAGTAGCTGTTGTAGGCGCGATCGCGGCTGCCCACGCAGTGGACGATGCCCACCGTCTTCGGCTCGGTCACCCCGTCGCGGAGGACCACCCGCCCCCCGGTGGGCCCGGCCGCGTTGGAGAGACGCTCGAACTCCAGGCTGGTGAACACGTTGGGCAGCCGGCCGTAGCCGTACTGCGGGATCCGCCGCGCGTCAAACAGCTTGAAGCCGGTGGCCAGGACGATGTTGCCCACCTCGACGGTGAGGATCTCGTCCTCCTGGTCGAACCGGATCGACTGGGGCGGGCAGAACTTCTCGCACGCGCGGCAGGTGCCCTTGAGGTAGTACGTGCAGTGCTCCCGGTCGATCACCGGGTACTTGGGCACGGCCTGG
>JAJYJR010000962.1 GCA_021789355.1 Chloroflexota bacterium
CTCGAAGTCGGGAAGCTCCGCAGGCATGGGTTCCAGCCGTCCCGGCGCGGGCATCGCCGGCGGCAGCGTCTCGTCGGGGCGTGCGGCATCGTAGATCGCGAGCCAGCGGGCCCATCCCGCGACCTGCCCTCCGCGAACCTCGATCGGCGCCGCCAAGTACAGCGCCCGCAGGCCGTCGACCGGGTTCCCGACGTGCGCGAGGATCCAGTTCGCGGGCTCGCCGTCGCGCAGGCCGAGCGTGAGCTGCTCCATGTTCGCGTCCGCCATCAAGGCGGCCGAGCGCGAGCGGCTCGGGAAAGACTCGTCGATGCGATCGCGCTCGCTCGACCCCACCTTGTTCCAGCGGATGTGCCGCCCGCCGCACACGAGTTCGCGGCCCCGGCCGTTCCACACCACAGCCGCGCCGGGCAGATCGACGTCCACCCGTTCCTGGAACAGGTGGCTGGCGATCTTGTAGACGGCGAACGCGAAGATCTGGCCGTCGACGCCGATGTCGGGGTCATAGTGGTCGCGCGCCAGGTCGTAGGCGCGGACCATCACGTCCCGCGCAAATGCGTGCAGTGGGCGGTCCCCGTCCATGTCTCCACCACTAGGTTCGCGAGGAAGGCCAGCCGCCATGGCTTCAGCCGCCACACAGGCTTCCGAACGGCGCGCCAGGGGTTGACGTCAAGGGCCACTCACCCAACATCGGCGGGTCGCCTCGAGCGTCGTCCACCCGCTCGCTCCCTGCGACCGCTGTCCGGTGAGTCACTGGCCGGTCAGTGTCGCGAGGTCGGTGTCCTTCTGGCCGGTCCCGAGATGCCCGATGAGGCGGTGTGTGGCCGCCGAGACGGGGACCTGGGCGGTGAGCTTCTGGCCGCTCAGGGAAGGGATAATCGTTCGGGGTTGCGGGGTGCGGCGCGATCGCGGCGGCGCAGCGCCTCGCGCCGCCCTCGGCGAGTCAGCCGACAGTGGTGTGGGCCAATCTGCAGCAGAACCTCTTCCGGTGGGCCGATCCGAGCGCGCCACCACTCGTGTGGATCGTCCGCCTGCGCTCAGCTACTGGCCCCTTGACCGCCTCAAGGTGCTCGTCCCCCACGTTCCCGACCCTGAGCCCCGCGCCACCACCGTCCTGACGCCGGGCTACGCACAAGCACCACGGTCCCTTTGTCGAGCACCCGACCGACGAATTCGATGGACAGGCAGAAGCGGCGCGGCACGGACCCATCGCCAACGGGTCGCCGCGTTCGCGTGGGCTCGGTCCGTGCCGCATACGATCGGATCATCGAAGCGTCAGTGAGGGCTCGGGCGAGGGAGATAGCACGTCGATCACCCCCGACACCACGAACACGCTGCCGATGGCGCATGGATCCCCAGCGGCCCCCGGGGATGCTGCCTGCCGCCCGGAGCCGCTCACCGTCACGGTCGCCCCCGTTGTGGCGATCACGCGGTAGTCGGGACCGTTCAGCTGGATCTTCTGGCCGCCGGCAGGGTTGACGACGTAGGCGTGGTAGCCGGCGGGCCACACCAGCGCCACGCGGGTGGAGCGCGCGGCCGACGGCGTGATCCAGAAGCAGGCCTGCTCGCCCCGCACCTCGCCGCCGAGCGTTCCTGTGAGGGAGGTCCGCGCGCCGGACGAGCTCCCGGTCGGTGCGGTGTTCAGCCGCAGCTCGCCCGGATTGAGCGAGGCCGACGCGGATCCGGTTGGCGTGGCGGACGCCCGCGCCACGGGCATCTGCGCGAGCGGAACGAACCCTCCACCGGCGACCACGTAGCCCACGAGGGTGCGGAGATCGGCGGCGTAGACGGGGACGTCCGGTGCCTCACCGACGTAGCCGTTGGTCGGGCCGCCGCCGAACACCAGGGCCGACGGCGCGTACCCGGCGATCCCACCCCCGGCCGACGCGACCGCGATGAAGTCGGGCGCTGCCGCGACGTTGACGGCGGTGCCCGGGGTCGCGGGGGCCAGCGTGCCTTTCGTCGGGTCGGACGGAGGGACTCCGGATCGGAAGGCGGAGAGGTGCAGCTGCCCGATGCGCAGCGTCGCGGCTACCCCGTCGGTCGAGCGGGTGCTGGGGAGCATGACCGGGCCGTCGAAGTCGGAGCCCAGGGGGCGCTCGAAGAACGGGCCCTCGAAGTAGAGCCACCCGCCGCCATCGGGCCGTCCCTCCGAGGCCACGATCTCGCTCACCCACCAGCTGCCGGCATCTGCCTCGGGGTAGGCCACGAGCGTCATCGGGGAGCCGTGTTCGACCCAGTGCAGCTCGAACGCGCCGAAGTCCCGAAGCGGCGAGTCGGCGTCTCCGGACGGCGCGCCGGTCGATGTCGCCGAACCGGGCGTCGAGGCCGGCGTGCCGGGCACCCGGATACCGACCAGCGTCCTGATCGGTTGCGCCCCGACGAACGTCTCGGCCCCGATGGTCAGCGCGAAGTCGGTCGCGCGGAAGGTGCCGAACGACGAGGAGACGGCCATCGAGCCGCCGCTCCCGGGTGCGGCAGTCGGGAGCGCGGCCCGGAGGAGCACCGCCG
>JAJYJR010000963.1 GCA_021789355.1 Chloroflexota bacterium
CCTGGATCAGCAACAGCCCCGAATCGGACAACGACGAGATGGCCCGCAAGGTCATGCTGCCCCTGCAGCAGTTCGCCGTCCGGCACGACACCCTGGTGCTGGTCATTCACCACCTCTCGAAGCCCACCGGCGATGCGAAGCACCAGGCCCCCGATCCCGGGGAGTTCGTGGGGATCATCGCCGACAAGTTCCGGGGCGCCACGGCGATCACCGCCGGCACCGACGGCAACCTGGTGCTCGAGCTCCTGGCGGACGCCCAGACGCTGCGCTTGTACGGCGAGTTCCGAGATGCCCCGACCCAGGCGCTCTACCTGCGCCGCGACCCGACCACGCTCGTGTATGAGCCGACCTCCATCCCGAGCCAACAGGTCAAGGAGTCGTTCCAGACCCAGAAGACCGGGATCCCCCAACTCCTGAGCTGGCTCCTCGCCAATCAACCCGCCGACAGCGCCGAGGGCGTGATGATCCAGCCCATCGCCGCCGGGCTCGGGGTCGCCTGGGGCACCACCAAGCGGCTGCTCGAAGAGAGCGTCAAGACGGGCCAGGTCCTTCGCAGCAAGGCGGGCAGCCGGTTCCTCTACCGGGTGGCCCCCGGGGTCCGCCCGCCGTCCCCCTCGCCGGCACCTGCCAGTTCGTCCACGATCACGACCCGCATGGACCGTCCGCTGTTCGACGACGAGCGCGAGGAGCTGTTCGGATGAACGCTCGTGGAACCGCGCGCGGCCACGCCCGTCCGCGCGAGGGCCTGGCGCCTTACGTGGGCCGAACACTTGACCAGCCGCGAGATCGGCACGGAGATCACCGCATGTCTGACCTGCTTGCTACGATGCCCCGCCCCCGTCCGTTCGGGCCGGACGCCTCACCAACGGCCATGACGGACCCCGCCGGCCGCCCTGGCCGACCTGGCCGACCGGTCGGGCACGGCGACGCTGGCCGCACGCCGTCCGGCGAGGTTTGGACGGACTGGTCGATCGCCGCCCTGCTGCCGCGGCGCGGGGTGGCCGTGCTCGCGGGACCGCCCCGGGCGAGCAAGAAGATGCTCGCGTTGCAGCTGGCCCTCTCGGTCGCCGACGCGTCGCCCGCGGCGGATGGGCCCGCTGGTCCGGTGCTCTTCGTCGAGACGGAACACTCGGCCAGCGGCCTGCGCGGTCGGCTGGCGAAGCTGCTCCCCGCCCTGGGCATCGAAACCCCGCGGCACCCGGTGCAGTTCGTCCTGCCCGACGCGGCGCATCCGCTGCGCCCCGGCAATACCGGCTGGGCCGAGCTCGACGCGTTGTGCGCGGTCAGCGCACCCGCGCTCGTCGTCTTCGACGCGCTAGACGCGCTCGTGGCCGGCGCACCCGCGGGCGCCGACCTGCGGCTGGCCAGCGAGGCACTGCACCGCCTGGCCGTGCGGCACGGCTGCCTGGTGCTGGTCGTCCAGGAGCTGGCCGAGACCGTGACCGAGGACGCGGTGAACCGCTCGCTGCGAGCCCGGGACGCCGCGCCGGCAGACGGTGGTCCCGACCTGTGGCTGACCGTGGCGTCGGTCTTGGGCAAGTTCGTCCGCCTCACGGCGGCATCAGACAGCGGGGAGCAGGTCATCTGGCTGGAGCGGGATCCGGAGTCGCTGGCGTGCCGGCCGGTGGGTGACGCGCTGGTCGCCTCGCGGCTGAGCCTCGTGGGCACCATCGCCGCCCACGGCGTGGCCAGCGGCCGGGTGCGCCCCACCTTCGCGCCGAGCTACGTCCGTCGCCTCGAACGCTCGCTGCGCCACTTCGCCGCGACCGACAAGCCAGAGCTGCTCATCTCGGGATCGCGGGTGCGGGCGCTCCTCGACGACACCGACGCGATGGGCCTCACCCCGGTCACCGATCCCGAATCGCTGGCCTTGCTGGGATCCGCGCTCGGGCTCGACGATCCGGTCTCCCTGGTCCGGCTCGTCTGGGCGGTCAATCGCTCCAAGGTCCGCACTTACGCTGCCGCCGCCGAGCGCTGGGGCGCGATGGCCCAGGAGGCCCTGCGCCTGATGGGTCGGACACCGGGCGAAGCGACCACCGAGCCCAGCGCCTCCGGCTCAAGCGGCGCGGCGAAGAGCGACGAGAAGGAGACCGTGTGATGACCACGCCAGGCGGGAGCGATGACGAGACGCAGCTCCTCGGAGACCCCTGCCCCCTGTGCGGCGACCCGCTGCCCGAGATACGGGAGGGTCTCGTCGAGTGCGAGACCTGCGGCTGGGAGGCGTGGCTGCCGTGGGATCCCTGGCCCTCCCGCCGGTTCGCGGATCGCGCGGAATCGCCCAGCACACCACGCATCGCGTCGGGGTCCGACCTCGATCAACAGGAGGATCTCCGATGACGGCTCAGATCGCTCGTCGTCCCACGCAGCCCTTCTGGCCCGGACATTCCCTGTTCGCCTATCGACCCGACGGCTCGTTCGCCCGGTGCGGCATGTGCGGCGGTCGGCTCGAGCTGCGCTCGACCAGGCCCGCTCTCGAGGAGCGCGACGGCCGCTGGTTCCGGCGCTT
>JAJYJR010000964.1 GCA_021789355.1 Chloroflexota bacterium
GGCCGCCGATCAACGACATCATCGTGCTGGACGGGCGCGTCTACGTCCCGTTCGCCCCGTTCCCGGCGTTCCTGTTCGTGCCGCTGGTGGCGCTGATCGGGGTGGGGCAGGCGATCGCGTACGAGCCCCTGATCAACGCGTTCCTGGCCGGAGTGGACGTGGCATTGGCCTGGGGAATGCTCGGCGCGTTCGGGGTGCGGCGCTGGGCGGACCGGCTCTGGCTGACGGTGCTGTTCGGGTTCGGCACGGTGCTCTGGAACGTGACCGAGCGCGGTGGGGTCTGGCACACGGCCGAGATCATCGCCATGGGGCTGACGTGGTGGGCGTTGATCGAGACGCGCCGGGAACGGCCGCGGCCGTGGCTGCTGGGGGTCCTGGGCGGGGCAGCGTTCCTCACCCGCTCGACGCTGCTGTTCGCGCTGCCGTACTACGCCTGGGTGGTGGCGGGGCGCCCGACCGACCTGCCCGGGCTGAGGCGGGCCCTGCGCGAGGGGCTGGTCCCCGCGTTGCAGGTGGCGATCGCGTCGGTGCCCTTCGGGCTCGTCTTCTTCTGGTACAACTGGGCGCGCTTCGGCTCACCGCTCGAGACCGGCTACGAGCTCGCCTCGCTGCCGCCGTTCCTGGAGGCGCTGCGGGCGCAGGGGCTCTTCTCGATCGTGCACCTGCCGATGAACCTGGGCTACCTGTTCCTGAAGGGCCCGCAGGAGCTGATCTCGACGCCGCCCTTCTTCGTGCCCAGCACGCTCGGGATGTCGGTGTTGCTCACGAGCCCGGCGCTGCTGGTGGGCTTGTGGTCGCTCGTGCGCTCATCTGGGGCGCGGGTGGTGGCATTCACGGGGCTGCTGGTCCTGCTGCCCACGCTGCTGTACTACGGCGGGGGCTGGGTGCAGTTCGGCTACCGCTACCTGCTCGACTCGGTCCCCTTCTGGCTCGTGCTCTGCGCCATCTGGGCGTCGCGACGGGGGGTGGGCTGGGTCTGGCAGCTCGGGATCGCTTGGAGCATGCTGGTGAACCTGGGCCTGGTTTACTGGGCGTTCAAGCTGTGAGTCTCAGGTCGCCGAGGGGGTGCTCGCTTGGTACCATCGCCGCCACGGTGAGAGCTACCGGGCGCACGCAGGGGCGTCCCCGCGTCGTGGTTGACCATTGGCGACAGGGTCGATGCGCGCGCTCACGCTGAGCTGGAGGCCACGTCTCGGCCTTCCGCGGCGGGATGCCGTGCGCGACGCAGGCATTCTTGCGTCGGCGGTGTTCGCCGGGGCCGTCGTGTCCGGCATCGTCCCGGTGGGCACCGACGACCAGGTCTACTGGCTCACCGGTCACACCGACCCGCTCTACCGACTCGCGTACACGTGGCCCGGCTACTTCTACTCGCCCGCGTTTGCCCAGGTGCTGACGCCGTTCACCTGGCTGCCACTCCCAGTCTTCGGGGCCCTGTGGAAGCTGCTCCTGTGCGCGGCGGTGTTTTACATGGCTGGCCGCTGGGCGGCGATCGCCTTCCTCGTGCCGTTCGTAGCGGCCGAGATCTTCGCCGGCAACGTGAACCTGTTGATCGGGGCCGCCGTCGTGCTCGGGTTTCGCTGGCCCGCCGCGTGGGCGTTCGTGCTGTTGACGAAAGTCTCGCCCGGCGTGGGGCTGATCTGGTTCCTGGTGCGGCGCGAGTGGCGGTCGCTGGCCGTCGCGACGGGCTCGACGGCGGTCATTGCGGCGGTCAGCTTTGCGATCGCGCCGGGCCTGTGGCAGGACTGGGTGCATGTCCTGACCTCGAACGTCCAGACGGCATCGTCACCCGACGCGTTCGGGGCCGGGCCGATCCTCGTGCGCCTGCCGCTGGCCGCCATGATCGTCGGGTGGGGCGCGCTGACGGATCGCCGCTGGACCGTGCCGGTGGCGGCGACTCTCGCGCTGCCAGTCATTTACGTCGGAGGCCTGGCGACCATGCTGGCCTGCGTGCCGCTGCTTCGGCAGCATTCACCTACGGGCCATCCAGGTCGCGCCCCCGGCGCGCCCGTGTCGCCACGGGCCCTCGGATTCGCGCGGCCACGCGTAGAGGGCGACCCGTGAGCCTCGCACCTACCTGGCCGGACCCGCAGCGACGCTGCCACGGCGCGGCCCCGGGACCAGACCACCAGGGGCCGGCTGCCCGCCAGCGCCGCCGCTGACCTGCCGGACGAGCGTGGTCTTGCCGACCTGACGGGGGCCGGCGACGACCTGCATGAACCGGCGCGGTTCCTGGAGCCGTTGGAGCAGCGTCCGGAACGCCGCGTGGCGGCACGGAGGCAGGGAGGGCGAGTTGCTCAACACGGTGAGTAAACCTACTCAGGGCGCTGAGTAATCGTCACCCCGACGGTTGGGCCCTGTCCACGGCCATACCCGGATGGCAGCGCGTGCTCCTCATTTGGTGGCGGACGTGTCCCCCGGAGCGGCCTCGAGCATTCCGAGGAAGGCTGCCGGCGATCGGACAGGTTGCGACCCGCTCAGGACCAGCAGATGCCCGTCGCCAGAC
>JAJYJR010000965.1 GCA_021789355.1 Chloroflexota bacterium
GCCCGGGCGCCCGACCTCGGCGGCGGCCACGCAGGCGGCGACGTACGCGCTGAACATCGGGTGCGGCCGATCCGGGCGGCTCTTGAACTCCGGGTGGAACTGGCTGGCCACGAACCACGGGTGGTCCCGCAGCTCGACGATCTCCACCAGCCTGCCGTCGGGCGACTGCCCCGAGAGGATCATGCCGGCCCTCTCGAGCTCCTGCCGGTAGGCGTTGTTGACCTCGAAGCGGTGCCGGTGCCGCTCGTAGATGACCTCGGTGCCGTATGCCGCCGCGGCCTTCGTGCCCGGCGTGAGACGGGCCGGGTACAGGCCGAGCCGCATGGTCCCGCCCTTGTCCTCCATCTCGCGCTGATCCGGCATGAAGTCGATCACGGGATCCGGCGTGAAGAGGTCGAACTCGGTCGAGTTCGCCTGCTCGAGGCCCAGCGCGTGGCGGGCGAACTCGATCACCGCGCACTGCAGCCCGAGGCAGAGCCCCAGGTACGGAACCCCGCGCTCACGCGCGTACCGTGCCGCCAGGACCTTGCCCTCGATCCCGCGGTGTCCGAAACCGCCGGGGACCAGCACACCGGCGACGTCGGCCAGCCGCTCGTCGACGGTCTCGGGGGTCAGCGTTTCCGAATCGATCCAGCGCACCCGGATGGACCGGTCGTGGGCCCAGCCCGCGTGGCGCAGCGCCTCGGTCACCGAGAGGTACGCGTCGGGCAGCTCGATGTACTTGCCCACCAGGGCCACCTCGAGCTCGGCCTTCGGGCGCTTGATCCGCGCGACGAGCGCGCGCCAGGCGGCCAGGTCGGCCGTATGCACGCGATCGCCGAGCCCGAGCGCTCCGACCACCAGGTCGCCGAGACCCGCGGCCTCGAACATCAGGGGAACCTCGTAGATGGTGTCCGCCGTGGTGGCCGGGATCACCGCGCTGGCGGGCACATCGCAGAACAGCGCGATCTTGTCGCGCAGCTCGTCGGGCACCGGCGAGTCGGACCGCAGCACGATCACGTCCGGCTGGATCCCGATCCCGCGCAACTCCTTGACGGAGTGCTGCGTGGGCTTCGTCTTGAGCTCCCCGGTGGCGGCAAGCGCCGGCAGCAGCGTCACGTGCACGTACATGACATTGCCGCGCCCGACGTCGTTGCGCATCTGGCGGATCGCCTCGAGGAACGGCAGCGACTCGATGTCGCCGACCGTGCCGCCCACCTCGACGATCACCACGTCCGCGCGGCCGTCGCGGGCGACCCGCTGGATGCGCTCCTTGATCTCGTTCGTGATGTGCGGGATCACCTGCACGGTACCGCCGAGGTAGTCGCCGCGCCGCTCCTTGGCGATCACGGCCTGGTAGATCCGCCCGGTCGTGACGTTGCTCAGCTGGCTCAGGTTCTCGTCGATGAAGCGCTCGTAGTGCCCCAGGTCGAGGTCGGTCTCGGCGCCGTCGTCGGTCACGAACACCTCGCCGTGCTGGTACGGCGACATCGTGCCGGGATCCACGTTGATGTACGGGTCGAGCTTGAGGATCGAGACAGACAGGCCACGGCTCTTGAGCAGGCGGCCTACGCTGGCGGCGGTGATGCCTTTGCCGAGCGAGGAGGTCACGCCTCCGGTCACAAAGACATACTTCGCCATGGGTCGCGGTCCTCCGGGGTTTTTCCAATGCTACCGGAGGTCCACGGGGGCCGCAAGCAGCACAGGGGCGGGAGGCGGTGCGCATGACCACCGAACAGGGATCCGAAACGACACCGGGCGCGGCCGGGCCGGGGGCGAGCGGGCGCCGGCCCGAGCGGGAGCAATGGCGGTCCGAGGCGTGGCGAAGGGCGGGCAGGCGCCGGATCGGCGCCGGATTCGTCGTCGGTCTGGCGATGCTGCTGGTGGGCGGCTTCCTGCTCGTGCGCCAGGCCTTCCCGTCGATCAACGCGGATCGCCTCTGGCCGTACGGGGCGGTAGCGGTGGGCGTCGTGCTGCTGGTGGCCGCGTTCGTCGCCCCCGAGCCGTAGGCGCGATCGCGCACCTCGGCCCTCGCACCTCGACCCTGTCGATCACGGGCCGGGTGCGACCCGGCCCTCCCCCCATGCCTCCGGACCGCAGATGAAACGCTTGGACCGGCCGGCGGCACGCAGTCGGTGGAGCTCCTCCCGGCTCCGCGGGACCGTTCCATCCCGCAGCGCGCGTTCCAGGGAGGCGTCCACGTCGGCGAACCGCTCCCACGGCAGGTACGGCCAGCCCTCCGTCTCGCACAGCCGCGCCAGTCGACGCTTCGCGAACACCAGGTCCGCCTGCCACGCGCCGTAGCGGTCGCTCTCGCCGTCGCCCACGAACACCGCAAACCGGCCGGCCTCCTGGTGTGCCCGGACCCGCTCGCGCTTGCACGTCCCGCACACGAAGCAGGCCGGATGGCCGAAGGGGAACTCGAGCTGGAATGGCACGGCCTCGAAGTCCATGGCGGCCGTGGCGACCGGCACCTCGCCGGCGCCGATCCGCTCGAGGAGCGGCTCGACGTAGAACCCGAG
>JAJYJR010000104.1 GCA_021789355.1 Chloroflexota bacterium
CTGCTCGGCCCGGGCGATGGCCTCCGGCGGGTCCGTCCGTTTCGGGCACCCCACCACACGGCGTCGTACCCGGCCGTGGTCGGTGGAGGACCACGGCTGGCGCCCGGCGAGGTGAGCCTTGCGCATACGGGCGTGCTCTTCCTGGACGAGCTGGCGGAATTCGACCGGGACGTGCTCGAGGCCCTCCGGCAACCGCTCGAGGAGGGGAGCGTGGTGATCGCCAGGGCCCAGGGAGCGCTGCGGTTCCCGGCGGAGGTCCAGCTGGTGGCGGCGATGAACCCCTGTCGCTGCGGTTTTCACGGGGACCTGGACCGAGCCTGCACGTGCGCGCCGGGAGAGCCGGACCGGTATGTCCGGCGCGTCAGCGGGCCGCTTCTCGACCGCCTCGACCTTCGGGTCGAGATGCCCCGCGTCCACCCGACCGAGCTGCTCCTCGGGCCCGACCCCGAACCGAGCCCCGCGGTCGCCGCGCGCGTGGCGGCGGCGCGCGCCGGGGCGCTCGCGCGCAACGGCGGGCGACTCAATGCCCGCCTGACCGGCCGCCAGACCGTGGAGCTGTGCCGGCTCCCCGAGCGCTCGCGCGAGCTGCTGGCGCTCATCGCCGCGCGGCGATGCCTCACCGCGCGCGGGGTGCACCGGATCCTGCGCGTCGCGCGGACCATCGCGGATCTCGACGGCCGGGCCTCCGTCGAGGACGCGGACCTGCTGGCGGCAGCGGACCTGCGAGATCCGTCCGCGCCGGCCAGGCCCGGCCTGGCGGCCTGAGCAATGCTGGGCGTCGGGTCCCGCGGCCCGCTCGGGCCCACCAGGACCGTGGAGTCGATTCTCCACGCCGCGCGGTCCGGGTCCGCCGAGCCCTGTCGTCTCGCCGAGGAGCGACAGGCCTGGGTGGTGCTGACCACGGTCGAGGGGGTGGGGGACCGGACGCTGGCCGGGCTCATTGCCACGCACGGCAGCGCGCGCCGGGCATTGTGGCTCGCCTCCCGAGGCAGGCTTGGTCGCGGCCTCGTACCGGCCGTGGACCAGCGGCGGGGGGTGATCCCCGCTCCGACGCTGGCCGGGATCGAGTCGGCCGCGCGCGATCCCGGGCAACGGCTCGCATCGCTCGTCGCGGCGCGGGTCTGGACGGTCACGCTCCTCGACCCCGATTACCCGCGGCGCCTCCTCTCCCTTCTCGCGCCTCCCCCCGTGCTCTTCGGACAGGGGGAGGTCCGCGCCCTGGGCGGGGCGCGCGCGGTCGCCATCGTGGGCACCCGGCGCGCGTCGCCCGCCGGTCGGTTCGAGGCGTCACGGGCCGCCGCCGGCCTCGCGTCGCGCGGGGTCACGGTCGTCTCCGGGCTGGCCGTCGGGATCGACGGAGCCGCCCACGCGGCTGCGCTCGAGTCGAGCGGCACGACCGTGGCCGCGATCGGTTCGGGGCACGCACGCCCGGGACCCGCCGCCCACCGCTGGCTGGTGCGCCGGATCCTCGAGCGCGGCGCGCTCGTCGGGGAGTTGCCGCCCGCCGCGCGGGCGACCCGGGGCACATATCCGCGGCGCAACCGGCTGATCGTCGCGCTGGCCGACGCCGTGCTCGTGGTCGAGGCGCCCTCACGCAGCGGCGCGCTGATCACCGCGCACCTTGCCATGGAGCAGAGCGTGCCGCTCTATGTGGCTCCCGGTCGGGAGCGGTCCCCCCTGTCGGCAGGCTGCCGCGACCTGCTCGACGATGGTTCCGCGCGCACCTTCACGGGCGTCGAGACGCTCTGCGCGGACCTGGGATGGGATCTCCCCGCGGGCGAAGCGAGCGATCTTCGGCTGACGGTGCCCGACGGACCGGCTGCAGATCCGCTCGCGGAACCGGCCGCGGCACTGACCCGGCCGCCTGCCGGGGAACTGCCGGGAGAACCGCCGCCGCCGCGATCCGCTGTGCTGGCGGTCCCCGGCGACCGCGCCGCCTCGCCCGGGGTGCTTCCCTCACTGGGAGCCCCGGAGCGTGAGGTCGCGCGAGTCCTCTCCCATGGTCCGGTCACGATGGACGAGCTGCTGGGAGCCACGCGAGCCGCTCCCGGTGAGCTCGCGGCGACTCTCACCCTGCTGCAGCTGCGAGGCCTCGCACGGGTGATGGGGCCGCTGTACCTCCCCGCGGGCCCGCTGCTCACCTGGGTGCCGTGAGCCCACCGCCCGCCTGGGTCGCCCTGGCGCGGCCTGCGTTGCGTCCGTCTGGTACCCTGCACGGCGGATGAAGCGGGTCGGGCGCCCTGCCGGGTCACGCATCACCAGCCCCGCGCGCATCGGGCCGGGGCCGTTGTGGACGGCCCTCCTGGTGATTGTGTCGATACCAGTCCTGGCGAGCGTCTACATGCTGTCCCTGCGAAGCCATCCCCGCGCCTTCCGCCTCGCCGTGCTTGTGCTGGTGCTGGCGGCGGCGGGGTCGTTCGCGGCGTTCCGTCTCGCGGCGCCGACGGATGGGCGCCGGCCCCCATCGGTGGACACGCAGGCGGTGGCGCGGCTGGCCACGCCGCTCGCCACCGGCGTGGCAGGCGACCAGGCGATCGACCTTTCGTTCAGCGCGCGGATGGACCGGGGCTCGGTCCAGGCGGCGCTGACGGTCACCCCGAGCACGGCGATCCGGTTGAGCTGGTCGGCGGGCGACGCTGCCCTGTCGATCCTGCCCGTGGGTGCCTGGGCCCCCGGCACGTTCTACACGATCTCGGTCGGATCGAGCGCCCGGACTGCGGCGGGCGGCACCCTCGCCTCTCCGGCGCGGGCGGTGTTTCTCACGGAGGACGCGCCGACGGCGGCCATCGAGGCGGTCGACATGACCGGCAAGCGGGCCAGCCCGTCGGCGGGGTTCCGCATCACCTTCAGCCGGGCCGTGAACCTCTCCAGTCTCCAGTCCGCCTTCAGCATCACGCCGGCCGCGCCGGGCCAGCTGACGACCGGGCTGCAGCGCGGTGACCCGACGGTCGTCACCTTCGTGCCGGCGACGCCGCTTGCGGCCGACACGACCTACGTCGTGACCTTCTCTGCACCGGTGCTCGCGTCGGACGGGATGGCGGTCTCCACGGCGCCCCGGCTGGTCGTCCGCACGCTGGCCCAGCCTGTCATCGTCCGCACCCGGCCCGCCGACCACGCCCAGGGGGTCGCCGCGGACGCCTCGGTGAGTGTCCGGTTCGACCGCTCGATGGACCGTGCCGCGACGCAGGCGGCGTTCCGGCTCCTGGCTGGCCCGGAGGGAACGAGGGTGCCTGGCGCGTTCAGCTGGGTGGAGAACGACACCGTGCTCGTGTTCAGCCCATCGCGGGCGCTGTCGGCCGGGCACGTGTACACCCTGTCCGTCGCCTCCTCGGCCACCGCACTGGACGGCACGCGCGTGTCGCTCCCCGGCGGAACGGCAAGCCTGAGGGTCTCGTTCCGGGTCTCCTCGCCACCGACCCCGGCCCGGAAGCAGGCGGTCTCCCCGTCGCCGGCCACGACCCCCACCCCGAAGGCCGCGACGGCGCCCACCCCGACGCCCACTCCCAAGGCCTCGTCGTCCCCTGCTCCGTCCGCCGGCGGGACCGCGACGGCGCCGTGGCTGAGCGTGGAGCGGTACGCCCTGCAGCTGCTTAACTGCACGCGCACCGGCGGATGGGTCCGCTCGGACGGCAGCTGCGACGGGTACGGGTCGGGCAAGTACAGCCCGTATGTCGCGCCGCTGAGCCTCAGCGCCGGCATCTCGACCGACGTCTCGCGACCGTACGCGAAGTACCAGGCCGTGCGGAATGCCTGCAGTCACTTCCTGGACGGAACCCCCGGCGACCGGCTCGCCCGCGCCGGGTACACCAGCTACCGGTGGGCGGAGAACATCGGCTGCCAGACCGGCGACCCGCGCCAGGTCGCGATCAACTCGCTCACCTTCTTCCAGTCGGAGAAGTCGTACGGCGGCGGTCACTGGGTGAACCTCAAGAACCCGGAGTACTCCACGGTCGGGATCGGCGTGTGGGACTACGACGGGTACGTGCTGGTCGTCTTCGACTTCTACCACCCCTGACGGCATGATCCGCGACGCCATCCTGCACCTGCTCAACGAGCAGCCACTGATCGTCGACCTGCCCGCACTCCCGGCCGCCGGCGACACCTGCGTGGTGTGCAGCAACCTGCGCATGACGAGCGGAAAGCGACCGGTCTGGGTGGACCGCGCCGACAACGTGTTCGTGTTCCCCCTTGGCCAGGTCCGGTTCCTCGAGGTGCCCGCCATGGCCACAGGGGCAGGCGCGTCCGACGAGACGGCGGTCGTGAGTCACGAGCCGGATGAGGTGGAGCTCGAGCTGAACGAGGATCTGCTGCGGCGGATCCGCGAGACCTGAGCGTCCGGGACGGCCCCGGCGACAGCCCCTCACCGTCCGCTCTCCGGGCACCGTCGCTGCCCCTGCCGTCTGTCGCCAGGCCAGTCGGAGGTGACTGGGGCGTAAGGGGCGGGTGCTACACTCCCGCCCGATGACGAAGAACCTGGTGGTCGTCGAGTCGCCTGCCAAGGCGAAGACGATCGAGCGGTACCTCGGTCCGGAGTACCGCGTGCTGGCCTCCTACGGACATGTCCGGGACCTGCCCGAGAACCCCGGCAGGGGCAAGCTGGGCGTCGACGTCGATCACGACTTCGCGCCGGAGTACGTGGTTTCCGAGGATCGTCGCCGGCAGGTGGATGCGATCCGGAAGGCCGCTCGCTCGGCCGACCAGGTCTACCTGGCCACCGACCTTGACCGCGAGGGCGAGGCCATCGCCTGGCACGTTGCGGAGGCCGCCGCGGTCCCCGCCGAGAAGACGCGCCGCGTCACGTTCAACGAGATCACCGAGGGCGCAATACTCGAGGCGTTCCGTCACCCCCGTGGCATCGACGCGCACCTGGTCGACGCCCAGCAGACCCGCCGGATCGTAGACCGGCTGGTGGGATACACCCTGAGCCCCCTGCTGTCCCGCAAGGTACGCGGCGGGCTGTCGGCCGGGCGGGTCCAGTCCGTCGCCGTGCGGCTGGTCGTCGAGCGCGAGCGCGAGATCCGGGGGTTCACGGCCCGGGAATACTGGACGCTCGAGGCGTTGCTCGAGACACGTGCCGGCGAGCGCTTCGCCGCCGAGCTCGTCCGCATCGACGGATCGAAGCCCGAGATCGCCGACGGCGCCTCGGCGCAGGCGCATGGCGACACCCTGCGCACGCTCCGGCCACGCGTGGCCAGGGTGGCGGTCTCCAACCGGAAGAACAACCCGGCGCCCCCGTTCACGACCAGCACGCTGCAGCAGGAGGCGAGCCGGAAGCTCGGCTTCTCCCCCAAGCGCACCATGTCGGTGGCGCAGCGGCTGTACGAGGGCGTGGACATCGGCGAGGGCCAGATCGGCCTGATCACGTACATGCGCACCGACTCCACGGCCATGGCGGGGGTCGCCATGGGCGAGGCGCGGGAGGTGATCCGCGACCGTTACGGGCAGCCCTACGTGGTGCCGCGCGGCCGCGTGTATCGCACCAAGGTCCGGGGGGCCCAGGAGGCCCACGAGTCGATCCGGCCGACCAGCTTCCGCCGGGACCCGGAGTCGCTGGCGGGACACCTGAAGGCGGACGAGCTGCGGCTCTACCGGCTGGTCTGGCAGCGCGCGCTGGCGTCGCAGATGGCGTCCAAGGAGATCGAGACCACGAGTGTCGACCTGGAGGCCGGCCGCTACGGCCTGCGCGCCACCGCCAGCCGCACCACGTTCGACGGCTTCTCCCGCGTGTACACCGAGGGTCGAGACGACGGCGCCGAGGAGCGCGAGGGTCGCCTGCCGGCCCTCGCCGAGGGAGACGAGACGGCGGTCGCGGATGTGACGCCCACGCAGCACTTCACCGAACCCCCGCCCCGCTTCACGGAGGCGACGCTCGTCAAGGCGCTCGAGGAGAAGGGCATCGGTCGTCCGTCGACCTACGCGGCGATCATCTCCACCATCGTGGATCGCGGCTACGTGAAGCTGGTGGATCGCCGCCTCCGACCCGAGCGGATCGGGGAGGTCGTGACCGACCTGCTGGTCGAGCACTTCGGCGAGTTCGTGGATCCGGAGTTCACGGCGCGCATGGAGGAGCGGCTCGACGAGGTCGCGCGGGGCGAGCGCGAGTGGGTGCCCCTGCTGCGCGAGTTCTACGCCCCGCTCCGGGATCGCGTGGACGAGAAGCGTCGCGAGCTGCGCCGGCGGGACTTCACCACCGAACCGTCGGACGAGGTGTGCTCCCTCGGTCACCCCATGGTGATCCGGCTGGGTCGGTACGGACGCTTCCTCTCCTGCTCGCTCTACCCCGAACACCAGGAGAGCCGCCCGCTCGCCGGGGAGGAGGGCGACGAGCCGTCGACCGCGGCCGGGGCCGGCGCGCCGGCCGGGGAACGGCAGCTCCCGGGGGTGGGGGAGACGTGCCCCGAGTGCGGCCAGGGAACGCTCGTGCAGAAGCGTGGCCGGTTCGGACCCTTCGTGGGCTGCTCGCGCTACCCCGAGTGCACCTTCATCAAGAAGGAGGGTCCTCCGCCGCCACCCGCCCTCCCGTTCGAGGCGGGCTGCCCGAGGTGCGGGCAGGGTCACCTGGTGACGAGGCGCGCCCGTCGCACGGGCAAGGTCTTCTGGGGTTGTTCCCGTTACCCGGCGTGCGACTTCACTACCGACTTCGAGCCGGTAGGCGCACGGCACGATGCCGACGCCGGGCCGGTGGGACGCCGCGATGCGGGCGGCATCTGCCTGCTCTGCGGCGCGGACGTGCCGCTCCCCGAGGGCGATCTGGTCGGGATGAGCCTGCCGGGAGGTCCGCCGGATCCCGGGGCCCTGGCGCCCCGCCGCGCGCGGACTCCCGGACGCGCTCCCGGCCCCGGCCGCGCCAGATCGCGCCCGTCAGGCTCACGGCGGCGTGCCGTCTCGCCGCGCGCTGCCGACGCCGGGACGGCGTGAGCCCCGACGACCCCCTCGCCTCGTTCCTGCGGGCGCTCTCCGCCCGCGACGCGTCTCCCCACACGATCCGCGCGTATCGGGCCGCTCTCGAGGATTATCTGGAGTGGCTCGCGTCTCCGGCGTCCGGGCTCCTGGCGCGGCCGGGGCATCCCGAGGACGCGGCGTGGGAGCGGCCCGCCCGGGCGATCCTGCGCGGGTACCTGGGCCATCTCTCGGAGCGGATGACCCGCCGCTCCGTCGGCAGCCGCCTGGGCGCGGTCCGCTCCTTTTACCGGCACGCCCGCCGGTCGGGGTGGGTCGATGGCGACCCATGGGCGGGCATCGCCACGCCAAGGCAGGGGAGCAGGCTCCCGAAGGTGCTGGAGGTGGGCCAGGTCGAGCAACTGCTGGACGCCATCGACGTGCTGCCCGTCGACATGCGCCCCGCACGGCGCCCGGCGACGCCGCCCGGCACGCGGCGAGGCGCGGATGCGGCCGTGCTGGCCGTCCGCGATCGGGCGATCGTCGAGACCGCCTACGCCGCCGGCCTGCGGATCAGCGAGCTCGCCGGGCTGCACATCGCGGACCTCGACCTGCGCCGCGGCGAGGTCCGGGTCCTGGGCAAGGGGCGCAAGGAGCGCGTCTCGCTGCTGGGCCGTCCCGCGATGGAGGCCCTGGGCATCTACCTGGACGGCGTGCGCCCCGTCCTGCTCGCCCGCGGCGGCACTCACGACGGCGGCACCCCCGACGGCGGCTCCCCCGACGACGGCTCCGTGTTCCTCAACGCCCGCGGGGGCGCCATGGGCGTTCGCGGGATGCGGCTCCGCATCGACCGCCTCGTGCGGCGCGCGGGCCTGCCCGAGGGTGTGAGCCCCCACACGCTCCGGCACTCGTTCGCGAGCCACCTGCTGGAGGGTGGCGCCGATCTCCGCGTGGTCCAGGAGCTGCTGGGCCACAGCAGCCTGGCCACCACGCAGCTGTACACGCACGTGACCCCGGGGCGCCTCCGCAGTGCCTACGTGACGGCCCACCCCCGGTCCACGCGCGGTTCCGTGACCGGCCCCGACGCACGTGGCTCCACCGGTGGGGGGCGGCGGGAACGGACCAGCGGCGGGCCACCGGCGTCTCCGCCGGCGCGACCGTGACGGGCGCGGAGGCGGAGGGTGCCGGCGCGGCGATCAGCGGCAGGATGCTGGCGCGCGCCGGGCTCATCGTCACCGGCGCGTACCTCGCGTCGCGCATCCTCGGGTGGGTGCGCACGGCGACGCTGCTCGCCGTGTTCGGCGCGGGGCGCGACATGGCTGCCTACCTCGCCGCGTTCCGCATCCCGGACGCGATCTTCCAGCTGGTCGCCGCCGGCGCGCTCAGCTCCGCGCTGATCCCGGTCCTCGCGGGGCTCCTCCACGATGGACGGCACCGCGAGGCGTGGCGCCTCGTGTCGAGCGTCGTGAACCTGATGTTGATCGGGCTCGCGGTCTTCGGCGTGGTCTTCTTCGTGGCCGCGCCGTGGATCTTGCCGCTGATCACCCAGGACTTCACGCGCGAACAGCTGGACCTCGCCGTGCAGCTCTCCAGGATCATGCTCCTCTCGCCGATCCTGCTGGCCGTCTCGGCGGTGGCCACGAGCGTGCTGAACGCGGGCAACCGGTTCACCGCGGCTGCCATCGCGCCGCTCCTCTACAACCTGGCGATCATCGTGCCGGTGGTCCTGCTCGGGGGTCGCATGGGCGTGACGGTCGCGGCGGTCGGCGTGGTGATCGGCGGACTGCTCAGCCTCCTGGTCCAGGTGATGCCGCTCGATGCGATGGGTTACCGCTACCAGCGCGTGGCGGACGTGGGAGATCCGGAGACGCGCGAGGTCGTCCGGCTCGTGGCTCCGCGTGCCGTGGGGCTGGGCGCGACCCAGATCACGTTCATCGTCAACACGCTGCTGGCGACCGGCCTCGGGACGGCGGCGCTTCCGTGGTACAACGCGGCGTTCACCGCCTACCAGATCCCGATCGGGGTCCTGGGGCTGCCGCTCGGGGTGGTGCTCCTGCCCTCGATGTCCACCGCGCTTGCGGCCGGGGAGCACGTGACGTTCGGACGGCTGGTCACGCGCTCCCTGCGGCTGCTGCTGTTCGTGATGCTCTTCCTGGCCGCCGTGGGCATGGTGGTGCGCACGCAGGTGGTGGATCTCCTGTTCGGGTACGGGAACTTCAACCGGGCGGACGTGCTGGCGACCGCCGACGCCCTGCTCTTCTTCCTGGCCGGGCTGGCTGCCGACTCGCTCGTCGTGGTGCTCGCGAGGGCGTTCTACGCCGATCGCGAGACGCGCATCCCGGTGGGCGCCGCGCTGCTCGCCGTCGCGATCAACGTGGTGGTGTCGGTGACGACCGTCGGGCCACTCGGACTGCGCGGGCTCGCGCTCGGGATCGCGGCGGGGGCGTGGGTCGAGGCGGCCGTGCTGACGGTGCTGCTGGCCCGGCGGACCGCCGGCCTCGAGCTCGGACGGCTGGTCCTCGCGGCGCTCGTGTTCGCGGTCGGTTCGCTGCTGGCCGCGGGCGCGGCCAGCTGGGCACTCGGCGTCCTCGGGGGCCTGGTGGGCGTGACGCCCGGTCGCCTGCTGGTGCTGGTCGAGCTCGTGGTCGCCACCGCCGCCGGCGCCACCGTGTACGCGGCGTGGTGCTTCCTCGCACGCGTGCCCGAGCTCCCGTACTCGCTGCGGCTGCTGCGTGACACGCTCGGGCGGAGAATCGCCTGACGTGGACGCACCCGAACCCCGGCCGCACCCCGCGACGCTCGAGGCCGATCCCTCGGCCTGGGACGCGTTCGTCGCCTCGACCGAGCTGGCGCCGTACCTGCAGGCCACCCCGTGGGCGGAGGTCAAGGCGCGCAACGGGTGGAGTGCGCGGCGGGTGGTCGTGGGCGATGCCGCGCGCACCGTCGGCTGTCAGCTGCTCACGCACCGGATCGGGCCGCTGCCGTGGTCGGTCGGCTACGCGCCGCGCGGCCCGGTGGCGGCCGGGCTCGACGCGGAGATGGTCGACACCTGGACCGGCGCCGTGCGGCGGACAGCCGTCGAGGCACGGCTGAGCCACGTGGTGATCGACCCGGAGATCGAGGCCGGCGGCCCCGAGCTCGACTGGTTCGAGCGCGCGGGGTGGCGGCGCTGTCCGTCACCGCAGCCCGCACGCTCGCGCTGGATCGACCTGTCGAAGCCCGAGGAGGCGCTCTGGGGTGACCTGCGCGGCAAGTGGCGGCAGTACGTGCAGAAGGCGCGCCGTGCCGGGATCCAAGTCGTCGAGGCCGGCCCCGATCGGCTGGATGAGTTCTACGCCATCTACGTCGACACCGCGCGGCGGGCCGGATTCACGTACCGGACCGCAACCACCTACCGCGCCGTCCACCGGGCGTACGCGGCGCGAGGCCGGGCCAGGCTGCTGCTCGCGCAGGATGCGGCGGGCGAGGCGCAGGCCGCGCTGCTGCTGGTGGGCTGGGGCCGGCGGATCGTCGAGCCGTACGGCGGCATGACCCGCGCCGGCGCCGAGTCGCGGGCGAACTACCTGCTGAAGTGGGAGGCGATCCGCTCGTCGCGCGACGCGGGGTACGCCGTCTACGATCTCTGGGGGCTCTCGCACGCCGGGATCGAGCAGTTCAAGGTCGGGTTCGGCGGCCGCGAGGTCGCCTACATCGGCGGGCTCGAGATGGAGGTCCGGCCGCTCGTCCGGCGGGCGGTCCAGTCGGCACAGGCGGTGCGGGTCCGGGTCGCACGGCGCCGCCTCGACCGGGAGCGGCACGTCGGGGCCGAAGGCGGCGAACCGTGAGCGGGCGGCCGCGCGTGCCACCCGGCTCCGGTGGCCGCGTCACGGGAAGGCCCGGGCACCCGGCCGACCCGGCGGACCTGGCCGACCTGGCGGCCCTGCTCGCGCGACGTGCCAACCTGGTGACCGTGCTGCCAGCTCCGGCGGCCGCCGCCGGCATCCATGTCCGGCGCGTCGATTACGACTCGCGGCGCGTGGCGGCGGGGAGCCTGTTCGCGGCGATCCCGGGCGGCCACGCCGACGGCCACGATTTCGTGCCGCAGGCCGTGGCGGCGGGAGCGGCGGCGCTGCTGGTCGAACGACCCATGACCGATGTGAGCGTGCCGCAGCTGCTGGTGCGCGCGGCCCGGCCGGCCCTCGCCACCGCGGCCGCGTGGCTCGAGGGGTTTCCCAGCGCGACGCTCGGGATCGTCGGCATCACCGGTACGGACGGGAAGACCACCACGAGCTTCCTGGTGCGTGCGATGCTCGAGGCGGCCGGTTTCCCCTGCGGGCTCAGCGGGACCGTGACGACCATCGCGGGTGGCCGGCGCTTCGGGGGTCCGAGCCGCTCCACCACGCCGGAGGCGCCGGAGCTGCAGGCGGCGCTCGCGGCCATGGTCGCGGCGGGCGACCGGTTCGCGGTGGTCGAGTCGACCTCGCACGGGCTCGCGCAGGATCGCGTCGGCGAGGTGGCGTACGACGTGGCGGTGCTCACGAACCTGACGCACGAGCACCTGGAGTTCCACGGGACGCACGAGGCCTACCGGGCGGCGAAACGGCGGTTGTTCGAGGCGCTCGCGGTTGGTGACCGCAACCCGGAGAAGGGCTGGGGCAAGACCGGGGTGATCAATCTCGACGACCCCTGGGCGCCGGAGTTTGTCGACGCGACCCGCCGGGCGGGTGCCCGTGTCGTCACCTACGGACGTGCCGCGGCGGCCGACGTCCGGCTGGTCTCGTTGCGGCAGGACGCCACCGGCCTGCGGCTCGACGTGGAGGCGCCACGGTGGCGGGGCACGGTGGAGCTGCGCCTGGCCGGCTCGTTCAACGGGCACAATGCCCTGGCGGCGATCGCCGTCGGGGAGGCGCTCGGTCTGGACCCCGGGGCGGCGCGACGCGGGCTCGAGGCGGTGGAGCGCGTGCCCGGCCGCATGGAGCGCGTGCCCGGCCGCATGGAGCGCGTGCCCACGGGCCTCCCGTTCTCGGTGGTGGTGGACTACGCGCACACCCCCAACGCGCTGCAGCTGGTGCTGGACGACCTCGCGCCCGTGGCAGCGGAATCGGGCGGCGGGCTGGTGGTCGTGTTCGGCTCGGCGGGCGAGCGCGATGTGCTGAAGCGGCCGCTCATGGGCCGGGTCGCCGGGGAGCGCTGCCGGCTGGTGGTCGTGACGGACGAGGATCCCCGCGGCGAGGACCGCGAGCGCATCCTGCGGGAGATTGCGGCCGGGGCCGAGGACGCCGGCAGGATCCCGGGCCGTGACCTGCTGGTCATCCCCGATCGGGCGGCCGCGATCCAGGCGGCCCTCGAGCGTGCCGGCCCGGGCGACGTGGTGCTGCTCGCGGGCAAGGGGCACGAATCGACCATCGAGATGGCCGACGGTCCGCACCCCTGGGACGAGCGTGCGGTCGTCGAGGCTGCGCTTGCGGCCGTGGTCGACGCGCGCGCCGGTCGCCC
>JAJYJR010000105.1 GCA_021789355.1 Chloroflexota bacterium
CGCCGCAGGGTGCATTGGAGCTGCGGCACCTCGACCTGCCGACCGCGGCAGCTGCGCCGATCGACCCCTCGGCAACGGCGCGGCCCTCGCGGTTCGTTCGGACAGGTAGGACGATTGGGCTATCGGGTAGGAGCTCTGCCCTGTTGCGTCGACACACCGCCAACGTCCAACATGTGAGGACCGTAGTGGGCACGAGGACAGGCGGACGGCAGGGATGAGGGAACGGCAGCGTCCGAGACAGGCCCCCCGTGCGATCGAGGAGCGGTTCCGCACCGCGCTCGACACGATGCCCGATCCGTTCGCCATCCACACGGCGATCCGCGACGAGACCGGTTGGATCGTCGACTTCAGCATCGACTACGTCAACGAGGCGACGGCCAACTTCAACGGCCTGTCGGCCGAGCAGCAGACCGGACGCCGGCTGCTCGAGCTGTTCCCGGCGGTGCGCGATGGGGGTCTTTTCGATGCGTTCGTCCGCGTCGTGGAGACCGGCCAGCCGTTCGCGCGGGAGTCGGTCGTCTACGACGACCCGCACGCCGGCGGGGGCCCCATCCGCTCGGTGCTCGACATGCGGGCGGTCAAGTTCGGCGACGGGTACATCGTGTCCTCCCATGACGTCACCGCCCGTGCCCGAGCAGAGCAGGCGCTCCACGCTACCGAGGAGCGCTACCGCACCCTCGTCGAGCAATCCTCTGACGCCACCTTCGTGCTCGACGCCGCTGGCCGGGTCGCCGACACCAACCTGGCTAGCGAGCAACTCCTTGGGTATGCGCAGAGCGCGCTCCTGGGTCGCCGCTGGGACGATCTCCTCGCGCCCGAGGACCTGGCCGCTCACCCGCTCCACTTCGCCGACCTGCGGGCGGGCAGGACGCTTCGCTTCGAGCGCCAGCTACAGCACGCAGACGGCACGGCCATCCCGGTGGAGCTAAGCGCGAAGATGCTCCCCGATGGGCGCTTCCTGGAGATTGCCCGCGACATCCGCGAGCGCAAGGGCGCCGAGGAGGAGCTGCGCCGGACGACGCAGCTCCTCGCGCTGATGTACGAGAGCGTGGCGGACGTCATCTTCCTGCTGGCGGTCCAGCCCGGCGACGTGTATCGCTTCGAGTTCGTCAACCGAGCCTTCCTGGCCGCGACCGGCCTGGCGCGAGAGCAGGTTGTCGGGCGGCGTGTGGAAGATGTCTTGCCGGAGAGTTCGCACGCCCTCGTCCTCGGCAATTACCGTCGAGCCATCGAGGAACGGCGGCGCGTGGACTGGGAGGAAGTGGCCGTCTATCCGGCCGGCACCAAGGTCGGGGAAGTCAACGTGGTGCCTGTCTTCGACGCTACAGGGCGATGTACGCGCCTCATCGGGGCGGTCCACGACGCCAGCGAGCGCCGGCAACTCGAAGGACAGCTGCTCCAGGCCCAGAAGATGGAGGCAATCGGGCAGCTCGCCGGGGGAATCGCCCACGACTTCAACAACCTCCTCACCGCCATCCGTGGCTACGCCGAGCTGCTGCGCCGGAACCTGCCGAGCGACGACGAGGAGAACCGTGCCGACATCGACCAGGTGGTGTCGGCGGCCGATCGAGCCGCGGCGCTCACCCGCCAGCTGCTGGCCTTCAGCCGCCGCCAGGTCCTGCAGCCCAAGGTGCTTGACCCGGCGGAGGTCGTGGAGGGCATCGCCCCCATGCTGCGCCGGCTCCTGGGCGAGCACATCGAGCTCACCACGCACACGGCGCCCGACCTGGGCTGGGTGCGGGTCGATCCGAGTCAGCTGGAGCAGGTCATCGTCAACCTGGCGGTGAACGCGCGCGACGCGATGCCCGACGGCGGCAAGCTCACTATGGAGCTCAGCAACGTCGAGCTCGACCGGACCTACGTGGCGGCGCATGCCGAGGCGACCCCCGGTCCCTACGTCCTGCTCGCCGTCTCCGACACCGGCAGCGGCATTCCCACCGCGGCGAAGGACCACATCTTCGAGCCCTTCTTCACCACCAAGGAGGTGGGCCAGGGCACCGGCATGGGCCTGGCCACCGTGTACGGCATCGTCAAGCAGTCGGGGGGCTCGATCTACGTCTACAGCGAGCCCGGTGCCGGCACGACCTTCCGGATCTACCTGCCCCGCGTCACCGCGGAGCCGAGCGCGGCCGGCGCGGACACCATCGCGGCGCGGCCGTCCTCCGCCGGCAGCGAGACGATCCTCCTCGTCGAGGACGAACCGGCGGTACGCAGCTTCGCGCGCCGCACGCTCGAGGAGCAGGGATACACAGTGCTCGAGGCCGCGGGCGGTGCCGATGCGCTCGCGATCGCTGCCGCACACGCCGGCGCCATCGCGCTGCTCGTGACCGACGTGATCATGCCGGGGCTGCAGGGCCATCAGCTCGCCGAGCAGCTGCTGGCGGCACGGCCCGAGCTGCGCGCGCTCTACGTCTCCGGGTTCACCGAGAACTCGGTGATCCACCACGGCGTGCCCGAACACGGGGTGGCCTTCCTGCCCAAGCCGTTCAGCGCCGACGCGCTCGGCGCGGCCGTGCGAGCGGCGCTCGACGGGCAGGCGGGATGAGCGAGTCGGGCCGATCACTCGAGGCCCCCAGCGGTCCCGTCCTCGTGGTGGACGACGAGCCCGCCGTGCGCGGACTCTTCGTGCGGGCGCTCCGCGACGCCGGGTACGACACGCTCGAGGCGGCCGATGGCGTCGCGGCCCTCGCGCTCCTCGAGCACCACGAGGTCGGGCTCCTCCTGCTCGACAGTACGATGC
Source organism: Chloroflexota bacterium (assembly GCA_021789355.1). The sequence continues at coordinate 2,741 of JAJYJR010000105.1, forward strand.
CCCGGCTCGACGGGGCGGGCGTGATCCGCGCCGTCCGCGCGCGCGAAGCGACCCGCACCCTGCCGGTCATCCTCGTCACCGCCAGGGCGGCCCTCGAGGACCGCGTCGAGGGCCTCGAGGCGGGGGCCGACGACTACCTCGCCAAACCGGTGGTGCTCGAGGAGCTCGTGGCCCGCGTCCGCGCCGGGCTGCGCAGCCATGCCATCTGGGCGCAGGCCATCGAGCGGGGGGCCGAGGAGCGGCGCCGCATGACCGCCGCGCTGCGCCGCGTACGGGGCGACGGATCGCTCGAGCTGCGCGCCCGCTCCCTCGTCGAGGAGCTGATGCCGGCGCTCGGGCTGGACGCACTCGCCCTGGTCGTCTTCACGCCCGACGAGCGGGCGATCCAGCTGGCGACGGCGGGCCATTGGCCAGAGCACGGCCGGCCCGGCATCGCCCTCGAGCCGGGTGTCGCCCGCACGCTTCGCTCGAGGGCTGCCGAAGGCCCCTGGATCCAACGGCTGGCGGCCAGCAGCCAGCACGGGGCGCCCGCGACCAGCCGTGAAGTCGCCTCCGTTCCGTTGCCCGGGCGGGATGGACCGCAGGGCCTCGTCTTGTTCGGCGCCTCAATAGGCGGGCAGGGCGACGGCCTCGCCCGGCGGATGCCGGCCTTTCTCGAGGTCGCCGACGTGACCGCGCTGCTGCTGCGCCCCGCGCTGGAGGTCGACCAGGATCGGCTGCGAGCCCGCGCCTCGTTGGAGTCGGTCATCGCCGGGCAGATCTTCACCCCCCACTTCCAGCCGATGGTCTCCCTGGCCGACCGCACCATCGTGGGCTACGAGGCGCTCACCCGGTTCGCCGATGGGGTCCCACCCGACCTGCGTTTCGCCGAGGCGGCGCGCCTGGGTCTGGGCACGGAGCTTGAGCTCGCGACCATGCGGACCGCGGTCCAGGGGGCGGCATCCCTGCCGGGCGGCGCGTTCCTGGCCCTCAATGTCTCTCCCTCGCTGGTGCTGGAAGTCGAGGATCTTGGCCCCACCCTCGCAGCCGCCCGACGGGACCTCGTCCTCGAGCTGACGGAACACGCGCCGGTGGACGACTACGCGGCCCTGCGGGCGGCCCTCGCGCGGATCGACCCGCCGGTGCGGGTAGCGGTCGATGATGCCGGCTCGGGCTACGCCAGCCTGCGCCACATCCTGGCCCTGCGCCCCGCCTTCGTGAAGCTCGATCTCAGCTGGGTGCGGGACATCGAGGCTGATCCCGCCCGCCAGGCTCTCGTGGCGGGGTTGGTGCATTTCGCCACCGAGGTGGGCTGCCAGCTCCTCGGCGAGGGCATCGAAACCGAGGCCGAATGCGCGACCCTGCGCCGGCTCGGGGTCCCCTTGGGTCAAGGGTATCTGTTCGGACGCCCGGCGCCTGTGGCGGCCGCGGCCGGTGAGCCTGCGGTTCCGCGCTCCAGCGGGAGGGTCGGCGCGTGAGCGGACCAGCAGTCGAGGCCGACCACGCATTCGCCCGCTGGCTGCGCGGGGCCATGCCATCCTGCGGTTCTACGCCGCGCACCCGCGCCAATAACGACCTCTTTCCGGATCGGTCCGGACGCGGCGTATCCGCCGTACAAATCGGGCGCCGCGGCGGGGTGCCCTCCTGGCGAGCTCCCATGGCCGTAGCATGTCGGGCGTGCGAACGCTCGGAGTCGATCTGGCGGCGGGGGATGAGAACACGGCGCTCTGTCTGGTTGCGTGGGCGCCAGGGACGGCCCGCATCGAGCGACTGACCGCGCGGCGGGGGTCGGATAACCTGATAGTCGAGCTCGCGCAGGATGCCGACGTGGTCGTGATCGACGCGCCCTTCGGATGGCCCATCCCGTTCGTCGACGTGGTCGCTTCCTATCGGGCAGGTGCGGCGTGGCCGCGTCAGCGGCCGGATGACCTGTGGTTGCGGCGGACCGACGTGCGGGTCCAGAGCATCACCGGAGGCCGGTGGCCGCTGTCGGTGTCGAGCGACCGCATCGCACGGCCAGCGGAGCGTGCTGCTCGGCTGCTGACGCTGCTCGGCACGGCGGAGCGCGCCACGGCACGCGACGGGTCCGACGCGGTGATCGAGGTGTACCCGGCAGGCGCCCTGCGCAGCTGGGGCATCACCGCGAACGGCTACAAGACCGCCGGTGCACGCGACGTGCGCGAGCGGATCCGTGATCAGCTTCTCAGCACAGTCGGGTTGGACGTGGGCGAGGGCGCCCGAGCGGAGCTGGCCGCGGCGGACCACCCGCTCGATGCGCTCATCGCGAGTCTCGTCGGCCGAGCCTTCGGACTCGGCCGCACCACTCTCCCGGGCGACGACGACCTGGACGCGGCCCGACGGGAGGGGTGGATTCACTTGCCGACCATCGGGCTCGCACGGCTCGGCGGCGAAACGTAACAGGCTTGCTCCGATGAGGAGCATGGACACTCTGGCGTACGGAAATCAGAGGTGCCAAGAGTCGTTGCCAATGGGATCGCGATCAACTACGAGATCCAGGGGGACGGGGAGCCACTCATCCTGATCCCTTGGCGGCCGACAACGCCTGCTATGCCTTCCAGGTCGGCGACTACGCGAAGGAGTTCCGCTGCATCTCGCTGGACCCCCGCGGGGCGGGCGAGTCGGACAAGCCGGATGCTCCGTACTCGACGGAGCTCATCGCCAACGACGTGGCCGCCGTCATGCAGGCCCTGGGCATTGAGCGGACGATCCGCGGCAGCGAGGTGCACGTCTTCGAGGACTGCTCGCACGCGCCGATCTACGAGAACGTGCCGGCCTTCGACGAACGCACACTGGCCTTCCAGCGGGCGCACCGAATGGCATAGGGCCAGGGACCTGCGGCCAGGTCGGGCGAGGCCTGGGTCCTTCGTTCACCTCACACCATCGGGCCAGGGTGTGGGGTATCCGCGACAGCCGACCGAACGTCGGGGTTGGTCGCGGATGGACGACGAGGGACTACGGGGTCGCCGGCGGCAGCGCGGCGGGGATCGTCTCGGCCTGGTCGGGCCCGCTCGCGTTGTCGGGACTGACGATCATCCAGCCGAGGGCCGGCTCGCTCGCGATCAGCGTGGGGTCGAGCGACAGCGAGAGGGCGGCGCTCTTGCCGGGAGCTAGGGCGAGCCGTTCGCCCTGCGAGATCGCCGGCGCGAACGCGTCGAAGGTGCCCACGCCGGCCACCGTGTCGGCCGCCGCGGACACGAGCGAGGCCGCCTGGATCGCGTAGGCGAGCGGGGGACCGGCGGGGCTGAGACCGAGCGTGCTGGCCAGCACCCCGCAGCGCAGCGTCGAGCTGTTGGCCGGAGCCTCGGCGAACGCTGCGGCAAGGAGCTGCTGGTCCGAGGCACGGAAGACGAAGCAGGCCATGCGCCCGTCGGGCTGACCGGCGGTTGCCAGGCCATGGTCCACCGCCGCCAGGACGTACTCGGCGCTGCCGGAACCATCGGTGTCGAGGGCGATGTCGAACTCGTTGACGGCTGCGGAACTCCAGGGCGCGTAGGTGTTGATGGCGAAGACGAGCATTCGATCGGTCGAGGGCAGCGCCGTGCCGTCGAGTCCGGTGGTCAGCGACTGGACGCCGACCGCGCGGACATCGACCGAGCCGGCGCCGATCGGGCCGCTGCGCAGGCCCCAGGCATACAGGTCGGCGACCCCCGCATGGATCCCGGTGTTCGTCACGGTCACGGAGGCGACGTCCTGCCCGCCCTGTGGCGTAAGGGCGACGGTGGCCGGTGCCACGACGTTGGACAACGCACGCGGCGCGATGAGGAAGGGGATCGAGAGTGGGTAGACTCCCGGACGCGCCGCGGTCGGGGTTGCCACGACCGTGCCCCGGACGGTGGTGAGCAGCGCGGCCGGGTCTGCCGGATGCTCCACGCCCGGGAGCGCCGCGACGGCCGCCGCCGAGAGGGTGAGCGCGACCGTCACACTGGAGGTCCCGTGGGCCGGCACGCTGACGCGGGACGGTCGGACACGCACGTGGACGCCAAGGGCTGGCCCGGCGAACGCCGTGCGCAGCTGGTACGTGACGGCGTGCGTGCCAAGGTTCTGCAGGCGGACCGTCTGCGTCGCGCTGAACGGTCCCGTCATCGCCAGTGCCCCGAATGAGAGACTCGCGGTGCCCGGGCCGGTGGTGGCCAGGACCAGCGTGTCCACCGCCCGGGCCGGCTGGACCAGGCCCGCCCCGTCGGTGCGCGGGTCGTAGCCTGCGATCGCGGTCTCCGAGGCGGTGTTCATGAGCGCCGCCTTGACCTGCCCGGGCGTCCATCGCGGGTGGGCCTGCAGGACCAGCGCCGCGGCACCAGCCACCAGCGGTGCCGCCATGGAGGTGCCCGACTCCTGGACGGCGCCGATGCCGGTGCCCATGGCCGCGGACGAGACGGAAACGCCCGGCGCCGCCAGGTCCGGTTTCAGGGCGCTGTCGCCGCTGCGCGGCCCGCCCGCCGAGAAGTCGGCGGTCGCCCGGTACGTCGGGTTCGCCAGGGTGATGGGCCCAGCAATGGTCACCGTCGTGCCGTCGGCGCCCAGGAGCGCCGCGCCGTCGGATGGCCGCACGCCGAGGAAGGGGACGGTCACGCCGGGGATCGCGCCCTCCTGCGGGGGATACGCCCCGGCCGTGGTGTTGACCATGATCACGGCAGCGGCGCCCGCGGCCTGTCCGAGCGTGGCGCGGTCGACCCGCGGACAGGTGCCCCGCAGCGTGACCACGATGTCAGCGGGCTGGACGGCCGTGTAGTCGGACGCCGCGCAGCCCAGGGCGATCCCGCCCGTGGCGTCCTTGAGCACGTCGAGACGGCCGGTCACCGGAAAGGCCGCGGTCCCGTTCGCGTCCAGCGCGGAGATGCCGTCGCCGATCCCGATCACGGCGCCCGGCAGGGTGGCGTGGGCATCGACCGCGGCCACCTCGATGGCGCCCGACGCCACGCCCGGCGTGCTCGCGGTGTAGGCGACGGACCCGTCGTTGCCGCCCGCGGCCACGACCACGATGCCCGCCCGCACCGCGTTGTCGACCGCCACGGCGTCGGGCGACTCGGGACCGCCGAAGGGCGTCCCCTCCGCCCCAAAGGGCGCGCCGAGGGACAGGTTGATCACGTTCATGCCGTTCTTGACGGCCCAGTCGACCGCGTCGATGACGTCGTCGGTGGTGCCCGAGCAGCCGAAGATCTTGAGCGCGTAGAGCCGGGCTCCGGGGGCGACCCCTGGAGCGACCAGGAACTGCGTGCGGGCGAGGGTCTGCGCGTCGTAGGGGCCGTGGTACGTCTTGCCCTCGGCGGTCACGCCGTACCCGCCGATGGTGCCCGCCACGTGCGTCCCGTGCCCTGCGCAGTCGAGCGGGTTGGGGTCCGGTTGGGGGATCGCGGCGGCACCCGTCCCGCCCGCGTCGTAGGCGTCGCCCACGAAGTCGTAGCCGCCCGCCACCTTCGAGTTCGGGAGGCCACTCCCCGCGAGCGAGACGCCGCTATTGGCCTGGTAGGCTGCCGGGTCGCCCGAGCCACCGAAGTCCGCGTGGGTGTAGTCGATGCCGGTGTCGATGACGGCGATCTTGACGCCCGCGCCAGTCAGCCCAGAGCCCACGGACCAGGCCGCCGGAACCCCGGTGAACTGCTCGCTCGTCGCGTTGGCCATCTGATACTGCGGCACGGCCAGCACCTGCTCGACCCCGGGCAGCGCGGTGAGACGCGGCAGATCCCGCAGGGACACGCGCACCTTGATGCCGTCGTAGGCGTCCTGGTACTGCCCCAGGACGCGGGCCCCCAGCGTGGCCAGGCTCGGGCGGAGCGCATCCTGCTGAGCGCGCAGGGTCGAGCGCACGCTGGCCGCGGCGAATCCGGAGAGGACCATGCCGCGATCCCGGGCTGCGGCGCCCACCAGCGAGACCGGCGTGCCGCCGAGTTCCAGCATGACGGTCGCCTGACGGGCCGGATCGAGCAGGAAGGGGCGCAGCTGGGGGTCGATCTTGCTGACGTCGATCGACTGGAATGCCGGGGCCCCGGGCACGGGTCGCAGCGGCGGCGCGGCGGTCCCGGATGCGGCGGCCGCGGGCACGGTGGTGGCGGCGACCAGGACCAGCATGACCACGGACGACAGGGCCCTTCGCACGGCGCCTCACCCCCTCCACGCCCCGGGGCGGCATGGGCGCCGGCGGCTGCAACGCCAACGATAACGCGCTGCGGGCAGACGGTCTGCCGGCCTCGGTAGCCCCACACGAACAAGCGATGGTGTGGACCGCCCGAGATTGTCGGATGCGGTTGATCGCCTCTGCCCGCGCAAACCGATAAGGGTCGCGGAATCCTGGCTTGCCCAGCGGAGCGGCCGTCTCCATTCTCCTGCCCACGGAGGGGTGCCGGGGCGGCAGGTCGTCTCAGCGCGCCTCACACCGTCGGCGTACGAGCACGGGCTGGCGCTCGCGCTACCCGAGGAAGTCCAGGGTGTTATGGCGCGCCCGGCAGGATTCGAACCCGCGACCTAGTGGTCCGAAGCCACTCGCTCTATCCACTGAGCTACAGGCGCGCGCGCCGTATGGTACCGCGGCGGCCGGGCGGATCGTCATTCGAGGCACGGGTGCCGCGCGATCCGCGACCCCGGATCAACGATCGCTCGGACGGCGCCCCACCACCCACCAGCCGATCGGGAAGACCGCCGCGGCCAGCGCGAACTTGATCGCGTCGCCGAGGACGAACGGGTACAGCCCCTGCCGCAGCGCCTCGCCAGTCGAGATCCCGGTGGCCGCCGCGAGCCAGGGCAGCCCCGCCACGTAGATCAGCGCGTTGCCGAGCAGCATCGCGGCCAGCGCCCCGGCGTAGCGGCGATCCCAGCCGAGCTCGGCGAGCCGCCCGGCGACGGCCGCGGCCAGCAGAAAGCCGAGCAGGTATCCCCCGGTCGGCCCCAGCACCAGGCGTCCGTCCTGGGACGCGAGGATGTGGCCGACACCCGAGGCGCCTCCGGCATAGATCGGCAGGAGAAAGCCCAGGACCAGGTACAGCCCGACCGACGCGATGCCGCGCCGGAAGCCCAGCGCGGTGGCGGTCGTGAGCACGCCGAACGTCTGGCCGGTGATCGGCACGGGCGTGCCCGGAACGTGGATCGCGACCTGCGCCGACAGCGCCATGACCGCCGCGCCCAGGAGCACCAGCGCGACGTTGTGCTGCCGGACGGAGGTTCGCTCGCCGATCCGGATCGGCAGGAAGAAATCGCCGAGGGTGATGCCCCGCTCGTACGGCGGCACGCGGAGCATGCGGGGCTGGGCGAACATGGCGGAAGCCTACCAGACGAACGGCAGGGCGGACGGGACGATGTCGAAGCGGAACGGATCGCGCCCCAGCAGCTCGCCGTCCGCCTGCAGGAACAGCGGCCCGCCGTCGTCGAGCGCCCGGATCGTCAGAGATCGCGTGCGTCGGGTGGAGACCGCCGGGCTGCGGAGGTGATCGCCCGACCGGATCCGCCAGGAGAACGTCAGCATCTCGAGCCGGCCGATCGCGCCGATCGTGACTACGTCGAACAGTCCGTCGGTCGGGTCGGCCTCCGGTGCCACCCGCATCCCGCCGCCCTCGTACGGCCCCAGCGCGACCTCCACCGACTCGACCCGCACCTCGTCGCGCGTCCCGTCGTCCCAGCCGAGCTCCACGAGCCGGTCCCGCCAGTCGACGATCGTGACGAGCCCCGCCACCGTGTACAGGTACGCACCGAGGCGTCCCGGGAACCGGGAGACGCGCTGCGCGACAAAGGTGCTGAACCCGGTCCCCGCCGCGTTGATGAACCAGCGGTTCGCCTGTTCGCTTGCCGCGCCGTCGACCGGACGCCCCGCGATCGAGTGGGTGGGCCGGTACCGCACCTCCCCGGCGTCCACGGCGTGCACAGCGGACGGATCCCCGCGCAGCGCCGCGACCATGCGCTCGACCAGCGCGCCCGGATCCGCCGGCAGCCCGATGCCACGGGCGTAGTCGCTGCCACGCCCCGCCGGGACCAGCCCCACCAGCGGCCCCTCCCCCGCCGGCCGGCCGTTGGACAGGAGCCCGTTGACCACCTCGTGCAGCGTACCGTCGCCGCCGACCGCCACCACCAGCCGCGCGCCTTCGTCGGCAGCCCGTCGCGCCAGCTCAGTGGCGTCGCCGGCCCGCGACGTGAGCTCCACGACGTGATCCACCCCGCGAGCAGCCAGTGCGGCGGCCATGGGCGGCCACCGGCGCGCGAAGGCGCCGCGGCCGGCTCCCGGGTGCGCGACGAAGCGGAGCGCCGCGCCGCTCCCGGAGCTCGTGCTCATTCCGCGCGTAGTGCCCGGGCGATCTCGACCCGGGACGCCAGGCGGGCAGGGTAGGCGGCCGCCAGCATCGAACCTCCGACGCCGAGCACCAGCGCGAGGACGACCGCGCTCCACGGCACCTCGAGCGCGCTCCGGATGCCGGACGTGCCGCCGAGCACCAGCACGGCAATGGACACCACGACACCCACCACGATCCCCAGCAGCGCGCCGGCCAGGCCAAGGATGCCCGCCTCGGCCACCACCGCGCGCCAGGCCTGCCCCCTGGTCAGGCCGGCCGCCCGCAGGATCCCCAGCTCCCCGACCCGCCGGGCGACATCCATGGCGAGCATGTCGAGGATGCACAGGTCGGCCACCAGCACCGCCGCCAGCGCAAGGAGATCGAGCAACCCGAAGGTGCGGTCCAGGGCGCCCGTGACCGCTCCGCCCACCGCCGCCGGGCTCACCACCGACATCGCGTACTGTCCCGCGACCGCCGACAGCCTGGCGTCGAGGCCCGGCGCCGCTCCGGGGGCCGCTGCCACCAGGAACATCGATGCGCCTGTGATCCCCAGCGACCGGACGGCATCCGCCTGCGACACCACCACAGACTCACCGGTCGAGCCCGGCAGGCTGTGCGCGATGACCGCCGCCACGCGTAGCTGCGCGGCACCCTGAGCGGTCCGCAGCTCCAGGAGGTCACCGGCCTGCAGTCCGAAACGGCCGGCGACCGAGCGCGGCACGAGTACCGCCCCCCCCGCCTGGAGCGCCGCGAAGGCCGCCTGACGGTTGCCGCCCTCGACGGTCAGCGCCTCCAGCGCGTCGTACGCGCGCGGGTCCACCGCCATGGCCGAGGCCTGGCGGCCCGCGATCGCGACGTCGAAGAGCCTGATCGGCGTCACGGACCGCACTCCGGGCACTGCGCCCAGGTCGCCAGCGAAGTCCACGGGCACCGGCGAGATCGCCTCCACCGCCAGGGCGGCCGGGGCGACTTCGGACAGCCACGCATCGCCGGCCCGCCGGGTGCCCTCCGCGACGCCCGCCAGCCCGACCACCAGCGCGAGGCCCATCGTGAGCGCGGCGAACGTCACCGCGACGCGCCCGGGATCGTGCGAGACCGACCCGCGCGCGAGGCGCAGCTCGGCGCGAACCAGGCGCCTGATGGGCAAGGTCACCAGCGCCACCAGTCCGCCCGCTACGCGCAGCGCCACCGGCGCGACGAAGCCCGAGACGAGCAGCAGCACCAGCATGCCCAGCGCTCCCGCGACGGCCGCCAGCTCCTGGGCGCCCAGTGTCCCGGACGGCGACCCCCGGGTGCCCGGACCGCCGGGTGCGGCCCAGCCACCCGCGACCAGCGCCG
>JAJYJR010000106.1 GCA_021789355.1 Chloroflexota bacterium
TTCGAGCATTTACCCACCGGGCTGGGCGCAGAAGGGGACGTCGAGGTTTGACACGGCCCTGGGGATTTAGACTCGGTCCGGGCCGAAGTGGCGGAACCGGCAGACGCGGCGGACTTAAACTCCGCTGGGGGAGACCCCGTGCGAGTTCGAACCTCGCCTTCGGCACCACAATCGGCACCACAACTGGCAGCTTCCCGGCATCATCGGCGTATGCTGGCGGACAGGCGGACGCCCCGCCGTTGAGGGGCGAGGCGCCGGCAGCAGTCCTGTCGTGGAGGACCGCCTGATGGCATCATCCCACATGCGCCGAAGCCCTGGCGAGGGGGCTGTCTACGAGACCGCGGAGGGTCGCTGGCGAGCCGCTCTGATCGTCACGGATCCCCGGACCGGAGCCGACGTGCGCCGCTTCGTCTCGGGCCGGAGCCGCGCCGAGACAGTCCGAAAGCTCGACGGGCTGAAACGTGACGCCGCGTTCCGGGGCCCTGCCGACCGGCACCACGACGGCCGAGTACCTGGCTGGCTGGCTGGACCGCGGCAAGGCCAACGTCCGACCCTCAAGCTGGCGCCAGCGCGACCAGTACGTCCGCACCTACATGCTGCCGACCATCGGGAGCATCCCGCTCGCGCGGCCGGTGCCCGCAGACGTGGAACGGATGACAACGGCGCTGGTGGCCGATGGCAAGGCGCCGCGGACCGCGGCCGGCGTCCGCGTCATCCTCCGGAGGGCCCTCGGTGACGCCCTCCGGGACGGGATGGTGGCGCGCAACGTTGCGGCGCTGGCGCGGCCACCGCACGTGCCGACCCGGGATCTGAAGGCCGGCCGCGACTACCTCGACACGGCTGACCTGCGGCGCCTGATCGTGGCGAGCGAGGCCCATCCTCTCGGGCCACTGGTGACGCTCGCGGTGACCACGGGGATGCGGCAGGGTGAGCTGTTGGGGCTGTCGTGGGCCGACGTGCGGTTGGGCGGCACGTCGAGCCTCACGGTGCGCCGGAGTCTGGCGCGCTCGTGGGAGGGCGCCAACACGTGGGCGGTCGGCGAGGTGAAGACGGCCCGCAGCCGGCGCACGATCAACTTGCCGGCCGCAGCTGTCGACGCGCTCCACCGTCAGCGGGAGCGGCAGGATGCCGCTCGTGAAGCCGCCGGCAGCGCGTGGCAGGATCGGGATGGTCTTGTGTTCACCAACTCGATCGGTCAGCCCCTGCGCGGGTACAACGTGACCCGAGAGTTCCACGGCCTGCTCGACGGGGCGGGGCTACCGTCCGTCCCGTTTCACGCGCTCAGGCACTCCGCGGCTACCGCGCTCCTGACCGCTGGCGTGCCGCTCCGCGTCGTGTCCGACCTGCTCGGCCACTCCACCATCGTCATCACGGCCAACGTCTACGCCGCCGTCGTGCCCGAGCTGCGCCGCGAGGCCGCGGATGCAATGGATCGAGCCCTCGGGTCAGGTGCACCTCACGCGGATGCGCGTCTATGAGCGAGCGGCGGAGCGACCCTGCGAGCGGCGCCCCCCGGACTGGGGCCGATCCACAGGGAGTCCAGCCGAGCGAAGCAGCAGACTGGCCCCCGGAGTGGACTCGGTCTCCCATTGTGGACGAGCAGACGCGCGGCATCTGGGCCATCTCACCCGGTGGAGCCACTACCCTCGCCGTCTGGCGCCAAGTCCCTGATTCGACAGAGTTCGATCGGAGCCTCGTCGCGGTCCCCTTCGTGTTTCGGCCCGAGGTCGCAGTCGCTCAAGCCAGAGCCTTGGTGGAGGCCGCGGGACGCCGACCACCGGGGCTCGCTGAGGATCAGTGGCAGAGTCTGCTCGCGACCGTCTGGCCGGAGCTGACTGAGGAACAGAAGCGGAGCGGCGATGAGATCCTCCATGCGGTGCGCAAGAGGAAGGCGCTTGACGAAGGTCTCGACGAGTTGGTGGATCGGCACTTGCGCGGCACCTCTGGCCTTGAGCTGTCGGAAGAAGCTGCCGCAGCCCTGAGGCCGCAAGGGCCCGGCCGACCCCCGTGGACGCGCCGGATGTTCGAGGACCACTGGGAGGCGGCCTTCCAGGAGACCAAGAAGCGCATCGGGAGAAAACCGACAATCGCTGAAGTGGCCGCGCACTTCCAAGGGCTCGACGGGCTCGCACTCGACCCCCACCACGTCCTAGGTCTCCGGCGCCGGTGGATGAGAGGCAAGCTCCCCGAATAAGAGACCTGTTCCGAACCCCATTTCCGTCCCCCGCCGGTCCGTTCATAGGGGTGTGCGGACCTACACCATCGTCATCCCGGACGACGCGGCAGCCCAGCTCGTTGAGCTGAGCCGGCGTGACTTCCGAGCGCCGCGCCATGAGGCCGCTGCGCTCCTCGTTGAGGCCGTCGAGCGAGTCACGCGCGCCCGTCGCGGACCCAGTGGAGACCGGGGACAGTCTCCCCAGACCCGGGAGCGCCAAGCATGACGGCCGACCACGAGGTCACGATCCGCGCGGCCGTCGATCAGCTGGTGGCCGCGATCCGCGCCACGGTGCAGGCCGAGCTGGCCGTCCAGGTGCCGGGCCCCGTGCGCCAGCGGCTGCTTACGGTGGATCAGGCCGCGGGCGAGCTCGGGATCGGGCGCAGCCGGCTGTACCAAGAGATCGGAGCCGGGCGCCTCCGTTCCGTCAAGGTCGGCCGTCGACGGCTCGTCCCGACCTCGGCGATCACGACCTACATCGAAGCCCTGGCCTGCGGCGGACGGCGAGGTTCACGATGAGGAGGAGATCCGGGATGCCGTCGCGTCCGGGGCCGGGCCACGGCCGTCATGACGAGGTGCGAGATGTTGCAGTCATCTCAACCTCGGCCGGCTGAGGATGCGCGCCCCGGCCTCTCCGCCGGGGCGACGCTCGAGTCCGACCCGCTCGGCCAAGCCTACCTGACCACCCGCCCGCCGGAGGAACGCGCTGCCCTGGCCCTGGAGCCGATGACTCCGGAGCGTCGGCGAGCGATGGAGTCGGCGCTGCGCGCGCTGGAGTCTCCGCCTCCTGCTGACGAGCACCTGCTCGCCATCCCGGAAGCGCCCGACCTGCCGCCCGACCAGGCAGAGGCACTCGATCAGTCGCTCCGCAGCGGCGAGCCGCTCGTCGTGCGGCAGGGCTTGGGCTTCCTCATCGTGGCCGGTCCGGCAGACCTCACGATGAACCGCCTCCGATGGAGTCGCGGCGAGTGCACCGCGTACGTCGTGGTGAAGTACCGCGGCGTGCATGTGGACCACGGGACGCTGAACCTCACCAGCTCGGCGGCCCGGGCGGCACGAGCGAAGCTGCTCGCCGAGAAGGTGGCGGGCTCCGCGGTGCCGTGGCGCGAGCTCCTCGAGACGGCCAGCCTGCGCGTACTGCAGGCACGGGAGCAGAGCGAACCGTTCGTCGTGGTCGGCGGCCGGCCCGTGGCGCTGACTAGCGCGACCTACCGGCTGGCACCGCTGGTGCCTGACGGTCTCCCCACGTCCATCTTCGCGCCGGGTGGCACCGGCAAGACCACACTGGCCGCGATCCTCGCCGTGAGCGTCGCCGCCGGCGCCACGATCATCCCGGGGATCGAACCGCGGCAGGGCGGCGTGCTCGTCCTCGATTACCTCTGGATACACGGATCGTCGGGGTTGGTCGCGAAGCTCAAGGCTGCCGACCTGCTCTGAACCGGCTCTCGCCCCGTCTCGCGACGAAAGCCTGCGAGTTGGGATGCACTTGACACTGGTGCACAACCCGGATCGCCCTACCCAACGGGGTGCAGGGATTCCATCGAAGTGCCTCGAAAATGACTCAGGTGGCGGGGCTCACCGAGACCCGGTAGCCGAGCGTCTCGAGCCTGCGGGTGAGCCGTCGCCGGACCTGCTCCCGGTCGCGTTCATCGAAGTAGTTGACGCCGAGATCGGTGAAGGTCGTGCCGCGGGCCAGGATCGCGTGGGCGATGATGATCAGGCTGTGGCCCACCGCCACGGCCGCTCGCTTCGTGCCACGGCGTGCCGCCAGCCGGTGGTATTGGGCGCCGAGGTAGGTTCGCGTGCGCCCCGCGGCGTGGGCGGCGTCGACGAGCGCGCCACGCAGGCAGGGGCTGCCCTTGCGGGTCCTACCGGACGCCCGTTTGCCAGCGGACTCGTGGTTGCCCGGACACATCCCGGCCCACGAGGCGAGATGACGCGCGTTCGGAAAGCGGCGCATGTCGGATCCGATCTCGGCCAGCAGTGTCTCGGCGGTCCGGCGCCCGATGCCCGGAATCGTCACCAGACGCGCGATCGCGGGCTCGAGCGGCGCGAGCCGGCGCTCGATCTCGGCGCCCACGTCCTCGATGTTCCGGTCGAGCTCGCCGATGTGGCGCAGCATCACGCCCAGGGTAAACCGCTGGTGCGCGCCCATCCGCCCCTTCAGGGCCTCCTCGAGGGCATCCCGTTTGGCCCGCATGCGACCGCGCGCGAGGGCGGCCAGGGCGGTCGGATCCTCCTCGCCCGCAATGAGCGCGCGCAGGATCGCCAGGCCCGACACGCCGGCCACCTCGGAGGCGACCGAGGCGAGCTTGATGTTCGCGCCCTCGAGGACCTTCTGGACCCGGTTGACCTCCGAGGCCCGCTCGCGGATGAGCGCCGAGCGGTAGCGGGTCAGCTCGCGCAGCTCCCGCTCCGGTTGGGACGGGACGAAGCTGGCCTGCAACAGGCCGTGGCAGAGCAGGTCAGCGATCCACTCAGCGTCCCGGACGTCGGTCTTTCGTCCGGGCACCGCCTTGATGTGGGCGGCGTTGACGACGAGGAGCTCGAAGGCGTCCTCGAGGATGTTGTGGACCGGCTTCCAGAACGAGCCGGTGCTCTCCATGGCGACGTGGGTGACGGCTTCCTCGGCCAGCCAGTCGACGAGGGCGAGCAGTTCGCGCGTCGTGGTCCCGAAGGTCCGCACCGTGCGGAGCGCCTGCGCTCCGGGTCCGGGTATCAGGCGACACGCGACGACGGCGCGCTTGTGGACATCGAGCCCGGCGCAGCGAGGATGGACGACCTGCATGGCACGCCTCCAGACCACGACGGCCGGGAGGGCGCTCATCCGAACAGAGAGTGCCTCGCGTGCTCCTCGGTGGATCGAGGGCGACAGTCGGTGATGCCTGCGAGCGCCCGGGTCGAAGTCAGGGTCGGGCTCATCGCACCAACTTTGGTCGACCTGTGTGCTGCCGGCGCGTCGCTCCCATTTTCATCCGCGGTGGTGGCGTGGAGCGCCATGGACAAGTCAGTGCGGTTCAGGCGTCCCGCTCCCTCCCCAGTGCCCGGCCGATCTCGCAGGCGTGCTTCCAGCGCCTCTGGCGTGGCGTGTAGGCGCACCATCACCACCACAACACCCCCCGGCCGGGGATGGGCGCGGCGATCTCGTTGGCCTCGGCGCGGGTCTCGATTGTGCGGGCGATCACCAGCCGTTCCGCGCCGGCAGCCTGATTGGGCCTGGTCTTTGGCGTACAAGACCGGGCGTACCGCTGCAGATCCTCGATCTCACAGTGGCTCACCGTTTCGTCGGTGGACGGCGCTGCGGCCGCGCGCCATGCAGTTGGTCGCCGTCGGGTGTCGACTCACCGTAGGCCGGCGGGCTGTCGTCCCGTCCAGCCCGGGCAAAGGAGAAGCCGAACCTTGGCCGGGTGCCGGTATGGTGCCAATACGTCTCGCGGTCGATCACGGCCTGCCAGCGCTTTGGGTGGGATACCCCGCCGACGATGTGCACCGGGAAGCCTAGCCGCCTCGTCAGGTAAGCACTGACTGCTCGACCGCAACGCCGGTTGTAGCGGAACCACTGACCGAACGAGACGACGTTGAGCGCGAGCGCTGCCGCAGCGCCGCCGTACGCAACGGCAGACGGATGGAACCACGCAAACGTCCACGCGGGCAATAGCAGGAGAATCCCGCTTGCCCAAGCCGCCAGCTGCCACTGCAGTGTGCGTGCGTTGTACTCGGCTGCCTCGACGCCGACCAGGGGTCCCGCCTCGCGTCGCCAGCGTTCGACCATGCTCGCTCTCGTTCGCAATCGCACCATCGCCTGTTAGCACCTCTTCGGCCCGACGGCCTCGGCGAACGTCCTGGTTGTGTCATACACCGTCCCGATGATGCCCAGCTGGACGCCCATCCAAGCGGCAGCGTAGGTCCAGGCGCGCGCCACGCTCGTCTCAATCGTAAGTCCTAACCACTCGGCGACAAGATCCGGCGCACCGAGCAGGCCTCCCGTGATGCCAATGCCTGCGCCGATGCAAGCCGCTGTTGAGCCGCCAAAGCAGCCTGGCAGATCAGCCGCACCGGCGATCTCGGCCGTTCCGATGGAAACACCGCCGAGGACAGTACTGTCTACGGTCAGCGCCCCGATCACGAGCGTCGCGTCGAGGAGTGCTCCGACTCCGGTGGCCACCGAAACCGCGCCGGCGACAAGAGCTACGGTCTCAAGCGGGTGCTGCTCCGCAAAGCCCGCAGCATCCCCGACACCAGTCGTGACCACATTGGCCGCCGTCTCCGCGCCTGACACGACCGCGTTAGCTGCGCCCGCGAAGGCATTCTCCAGCCCGCAGGCCCAACCGGGCCAGCACAGGCCAGTGAGGTCACGCAGATTGAGAGGATCGCCCCCAACATACAGGTACGCGGTCTGGGTGAACGACCCGAGCGGATCGCGGCTGAGGAACTGCCCGGTGGACGGATCGTAGAAACGGGCGCGCAGGTAGTACAGCCCGGTGGCGGGATCCTCATACTGGCCCGCCCAACGCAGCGGAGTGTCGGCGGATCCGGTGTGGCTGGTGAGCTGTCCATACGGGCCGTAGCTGAAGGTGGCGACGACGGCACCTGTGGCGTCGGTCAGGAGGCGCGTCGAGCCGAGCTGGTCGGCCTGATAGTAGAGCGGGGTGCCGGAGGTCACCTGCTCGATCGGGAGATCGCCTGGACCGTAGAGATAGTCGGTGGCGCCGTCGGTGAGCAGCAGCGGCAGGCCCGCCGAAAGATCGTACGCGAAGTGCTGCGTCGTGCCCCCAGCGGTGCGGGAGGCGAGCAGCCCGTCGCCGTCGTACGCGTAGCTCGCCTGCACTGAGGGCGCGGGCTTCACCCCCGAGGGGCCCGTGGTCTGCACAGGCGTCGTGGCCACGGTGGTCGTGCCGTTGCCGAGCTGACCGTAGGTGTTGCTGCCCCAGGCCCACACGGAGCCAGCGGGGAGGGCGGCGAGCGCATGGACGTAGCCGCCGGTGACGACGGTCGGGCTCGTGAGGCCCGACACCTGGACCGGGGTCGTACAGGTCTTGCCGCAGACGGCGCCGTCGCCGAGCTGGCCGGTGTTGTTGTCGCCCCAGGCCCACACGGTGCCGTCGGACTTCACCGCATACGCCGCGGTGGCGCCCGCGCCGATGGACGTGACGCTGCTGATGGCGACCTCGACCGGGACGTTGGAGGTGTGCCCGGCGCTCGTGTTGCCGAGCTGGCCGTAGGCGTTGCTGCCCCAGGCCCACAGCGTGCCATCGGACTTCAGGGCGTAGCTGTCGTCGCCGGCTGCCGCGATGGCCACGACATGGGTCAGGCCGGAGACCTCGACCGCGGTGAGGCTGGAGGCGTTCGCGCCCTGCCCGAGCTGCCCGTGCTTGCCGTAGCCCCAGGCCCACACGGTGCCGTCCGACTTCAGCGCGAGGCTGTGCCCGGCGTACCCGGGCAGGCCGCCGCCGGCGATCGCGATGACGCCCGAGAGCCCGGACACCTGCACCGGCGTCGAGCTGTTCGTCGTGGTGCCGGTGCCGAGCTGCCCCGCGTTGTTGAGGCCCCAGTCCCACACGCTGCCGTCGGACTTCCGGGCGAGCGTGTGGTAGTTGCCCGCGGCGACCGCCGTAACGCCAGACAGGCCGGACACCTGGACCGGGGACGTGCTGTTCGTCGTCGTGTCGTTGCCCAGCTGCCCGTAGCTGTTGTTGCCGAAGGTCCACACGACCCCGCCCGCCAGGGCGACGCTGTGGAGGTCACCCGCGGCGACCGCGCTCGCGCCTGTGAGGCCCGACACCTGCACCGGGGTCGTGCTGGTCGTGGTGGTGCCGTTGCCCAGCTGGCCGTAGGTGTTGTTGCCCCAGGCGTACACCGAGCCGCTGTTCGTGACGGCGAGGCTGTGGTACTCGCCGCCCGCGACGAGCCCCGCGCCGGTCGAGCTGCCGCCGCCCTGCGCGGCGGTGAGCCGGTTCGCCTGATCGTACGTGTAGGTGACGGGCGTCCCTGTGGGGGTGACCCCGTTCAGCCGGTTGCCCTGCTGGTCGTAGCTGAAGGTGAGCGTGACGCTGCCCTGGACCAGCGAGGTCAGCTCGTTCGCCGCGTCGTAAGTGAGCGTGGCGCCCGAGGCGAGCTGCGTGAGGTTGTCGGCGGCGTCGTAGGTGAACGTCGCGCCGTCCTGGGAGGCGAGCTGGTTGAGCTGCGTGTAGCTGTAGGAGTGGCTGGCGCTGATCGCGCCGGTGTCGGTCTCGCTCGTCACTTGGTTGGCCGCGTCGCGGGTGTAGCTGAAGGTGGCCAGGGCGGTGCCCCCCTGCGTGTCGGCGATGCTCGTGATCTGGTCGGCGGCGTCGCGGGTGAGCGTCGTGGTGACGCCGTTGGGGAACGTCTCGCCCGTGAGCTGCCCGTCGGCGTCGTAGCTGAGGCGGGTCGTGTTGCCGGCGGCATCAGTGACGCTCGTCAGCCGCCCGGCCGCGTCATACCCGCGCGACACCGACGTGCCGTCGGGGTACGTGAGGGAGGTGAGCAGGCCCGCCAGGTCGTGGCCGTAGCCGACGGTCTGCCCGGCGCCGTTCGTCGCCTGCGTGAGCCGGTTCAACGAGTCGTACGTGTAGCTCGTGGAGCCGGTGCCGTCGGTCATGCTGGCGCGCTGGCCGTCGGGCGTGTAGGTGTAGTTGACGCTCGGTGTCGTGCCGTCGGAGTAGCCGATCGAGGTGAGCTGGTTCGCCGCGTCGTAGCCATAGCTCGTCACGGCACCCGAGGGATTGGTCTGGCTGATCAGGTTGCTCGCCGGGTCGTAGGCCATTGCCGTGGTGCGGTTCAGGGGATCGGTCACCTGCGTGAGCCGGTCGAGCGCGTCATAGGTGTAGCTCGTGGTCTTGCCCGCGCCGTCGGTCTGGCCGACCTGGTTCCCGTCGCCGTCGTACGCATAGCTCAGCGCCGTGCCGTCGGGGCGGCTGACCTTCACGAGCTCGTTCGCGGCGTCGTACGTGTAGCTCGTCACATGGCCGCTCGGGTCGCTGATGGAGGTGCGGTTGCGGTCCGGGTCATACGCGTAGCTCGTGGCATGGCCGCTCGGGTCGGTCACCTTGGTGAGGTCGCCGAGGGTGTCGTAGGCGAACGTGGTGGTGTTGCCCAGCCCTGAGACCAGGCTCGTGCGCTCGCCCAGCACGTTGTACGCCATCGTCGTGGTGTTGGCGGTGGGATCGGTGATCCCGGTGAGGTCGCCGGCGCTGTCGTAGGCGAAGCTCCAGGCGTGGCCATCGGGGTCGCTGACCGCGGTGACGTCGCCGGGGTGCGCGCTGTCGCCGTAGGCGTAGGTCGTCGTCTGCGTGCTGGAACTGCCGCCCAGAGGCCGGCTCACCGAGAGGAGATTCCCCGCGCTGTCGTACGTGTAGCTCGTGGTGGTGCCGGCGGGATCGGTGAGGGACGCCACCTCGTTGAGGCTCGTGTAGGTCATCGAGCTCGTGCGCCCGAGCGCGTCGGTGACGCTCGTCAGGTTGCCGTCGGCGTCATAGCCGCGCCGCGTGACGTGCCCGTTCGGGTCGGTGGTCGCGGTGACGCCGAGGGTGTACTGGTCGTAGGCGAACTGCCAGCTCGCCGCCGCCGAGGTGCCCGCGGCCTGGGTGAGGCCCGTGAGCTCGCCCGCGGTGTACGTCTGGACCTCCTGCGCGCCGTTCGGATCGGTGATGGTGGTGCCGCTGCTCGTATACGTGTACGTCGTGGTGTGCCCGAGGGCGTCGGTCTGCGCGGTGACGCGTCCCTGCGCGTCATACGAATTGGTCACGGTGCCGCCGCGCGGGTCGGTCATGGAGAGGAGCAGGCGGTGCGCGTCGTAGGTGAAGCCCCAGGTGCCCCCGGCGGGGTCGGTCACGCTCGTCAGGTTGCCCGCCGCGTCGTAGCCGTAGGTCAGCGTGCGCCCCGCCGGGTCGGTGACCCCACTCACGTCGCCGTTCGCGCCGTAGCTGAAGCTGAGCGTCCGACCGGCCGGGTCGGTGACGGTGGCGAGCTGGCCCGCCCCGTTGTACGCGAGCGTCGTGGTGTAGCCGTTGAGATCACGCTCGCTCGTGAGTTGGCCCGCGCTGGTGAAGGTGAAGATGAGCTCCTTGCGGCGGGTGAAGGTGAACGTGCCGTCGGCATTCTTGACCAAGGTGGCGAGCACTCTCGGCGGGGCGGTGTATCCGCCGCTCACGCTCGGGGTGAACGTGTTGGTGGCGCCGTTCTCCTGCACCACCGTGACCACACCCGTGGTCGGGTCGATCGCGAGGTGGATCGTGTAGCTCGACGCCCAGCCGTACCCGAAGGGCGAGGCGGTCGCCGCGTCCAGCGAGTTGTACGTGCGGGTGAGGTCGAGCGGCAGCCCGCGGCCCGGGATGGCGACATCGGTAAAGGTGTGCCAGAAGTCGCCGGTGGCGCAGTTCACCGGGTTCGCGCCATGGTTGCACTGCGGGTTGGCCTCGTCGGGGTTGCCGCCGCCATACGTCTCCGAGGGCGCCAGCGGCGCGCCCACGGGGCCGCCCTCGGCGAAGACGGCAAGCCCACTGACGCCCGTGCCCGGGTTGAAGTGCGCCAACACGCTGCCCGTGGCGAAGCTGACCTCCCAGATGTCGCCGGTGCTCAGGTCGGCGGTCCAGAAGGCGCTCTGGTCGGGCGTCAGGTTGAAGGCGAACAGGTCGTTGCCGGTGTCGCCGATGCTCGCCGCGGTGTACGTCGTGTTGACGCTGCCGTTGGGGTTGAGGAGCGCGACCTCGCTGGCGCAGGCGACGGCGACCTCGCCGTCCTGCAGGATGCGCAGCGCGTAGCAGGGCGCCGGCAGCCCGGTCGCGAAGTCGTTGAGCTGGGTGCCCGTGCAGACGTTGAACGCCTTGATGCTCGATCCTTCGGACGTGTAGTAGAGCGTGCACTGGTCGGCGGCGAGGTCGATCCAGTCGACGCCGCGGTTCTCGACCACCGGATACCAGGTGTGCAGGAGGTTGCCGGCGGTGTCGAACTCGCGCAGCGCGCCCGTGTCGACCGAGCCGACGTAGATGTGCTGCGCGTAGTCGACGACGCAGGATTCCGGGTGCTCGGAGCCGAACGCCGACGCGCCGCCCCAGGGGTACTGGACCACGCTCCCCACGTTGTTGAACTTCGTCATGTTGGAGGAGGCGAAGTTGGTCACGTACAGGTTGCCCGAGCCGTCGAAGCACGGCCCGGTTTCGTAACTGCTCGCGCCGGTCGCGAGGGTGGCCTTCAGGGCGCCGGTCGACGAGTACTCGTCGACCGTTCCGTTGCTGAGCCCGGCGAACACGTCGCCCACGGCATACGCCGCGCCGGCTGCGCTGGCCACGGCAGGGCTCGCGCCCTGGGTCGGTTGGGACGACGGAGCGGCACCGGCTCCCGGGTAGGGCGTCGGGCCGCTCGCCTGCGTGGGCGCCGGAACGCTCATCGTCCAGGCCATCACGACACCGAGCATGATGGTGACACTCGTCCGCAGCGGGCTGTGGCGTCGCACCACGGCCGCGCCTCGCCGTACACCAAGGAATGACCGCGCCGCCGCCCGCCGCTCGTCCACGCCGCGCCTCCTCCAGGTTTCGCGTGGCCCGGCGGCCATCTACCCTGGCGCGCCGGGCACCTCGATGGCGAATCCGCGACCGGACGGTAAAGGGTCACTGGACTGATGTAAATACACAGGACTACCTATGCAGCAGGAGTGGACTGCCTGAGCGAAGACCCCGGCCCCGCCGGGAAAGACCTCGTTCTGGAACGGCCAGGACGGGGCGCTCTGCCGCACAAATCCTGGGCTCGGGCGGGGCTGGCCTTTCGGCGCGGGGGCGGCAGGGCGGAGCCCGGCAGCTTCGCCGGCAGCATCACGAGCGGACAGTCCCGGTCTGAGTCATGGAACGTCCGTTCTGTTCGTGCGGGAATACCGCGTC
Organism: Chloroflexota bacterium; assembly: GCA_021789355.1. The sequence goes on from JAJYJR010000106.1 coordinate 12,109, forward strand.
TGCGGACACTCGCGGACACGTCGGCTCGGCCTTAAACTCCGCTGCCGCGGGAGCGGCGTGTGGGTTCGAACCTCGCCTTCGGCACCAACCGCAGCCGATACGGCGGTAGATGAGGCTGCAACGTACACGCAAGGCCCCGTTGTCCGTGTAGCGCGACTGAAACGGATCTGGTGCGAGGCTGCGGTTCAGAGCAGTTGAAGGGCACGGAGTCCCA
>JAJYJR010000107.1 GCA_021789355.1 Chloroflexota bacterium
CTGCGCGAGCACCGGGACGAGCGTGGCGGGCGGACCCTCGTGCCCGATGGAGCGCGCCTTACCCTCGAGCGCAGCGAACTCGCTCGCTCCCTGCCCGGCCTGCGCTCGGGACCCACGACGCTCTCCGGCGCGGTCGTCCAGGGCATCGAGGACCTCATCGAGGACCGACGTCCGTGATGGGGGCTGGTGGAAGCGACTCGGCACCCTCTTGCCCGGGGCGGTGGCCATCGCGATCGTGGTGCTGGCCCTGGGTTGGTTGATGGCCCGCACGAACCGCCAGCTCCGGCCATAGCGGCAGGGGCACGAGGTCCGGAAGCCCACCATCGTCAGCACTCTGTGCGGCGGAAGGTGCTGATGGTGGTGGTTTCAGCCCGGGTGCTGGAGGCCGGCATCAGCGACGCAGGACACGGACGCCGGCGCCGACCAGGGCTACCAGGCCGAACCCGACCAGGATCACTGCCGACCGGGTCTGCGCATCGAGGAACGGGTTGGCGATCGCCGCGGCCGCATTCGCTCTGGCGGCGCCCATCGCCAGGCACGAGAGGCCGGCTGTCGCCAACCACAGCGCTGCACCCCGGCGCCGACGAGCCGGCGTGGCGAGCAGTCGCTGGGCGTCGGCCGCCTGCTCGTGCATGGCCCGCCACCGAGCGAAGACACGTTCTGAGGCCGCCTCAGCCTCGACCTGACGCTCAACGGGAGCGGCGGCTTCGAGCAGCTCGATCCACCCGCGATACTCGGCCAGCACGTCGTCGCGTAGCTGCCCCCATGCCGCGTCCGGAGCCCGTAGCCTCGCCATGCGGACCACCTGGGTTCGAGCGGCCCGCAGCGCCGCGGCCCTGTCCTCCGTGTCTTCCTGTGCCCGTTGGAGCGCCTCTCCGAAGGGCTTGTTGAGATCGACGAGATGGTTGCTGAACCTCAGAGGGCGGCTGGTGAGACCGATTCCGAGCGCGCACGCGAGCGGGCGAGGCAGGCCCAGCACCTGCGCCCACGCCAGGGCACCGAGGGCCACGCCGGCAAGGGACGAGGTGCCGCTGATCGGGCCGGCGATGACAGCAGGCCACAGGCCGTCCCGGACGAGCACCACGCCGAGGACGAGAAGCGCGAGCAAGCCGGGCCACAGCCAGAAGCGATCGAAGGGTGAGCGCCCGAGGACGATCCACCCCGACGCCACGAACAGGACCGCTAGCACCGCCTACGGGCATGCGTCGAGCATAGGGCCGGGATGCCGCCGAAGGCACCTCTCCGGGCGAGGAGCGGGTGGCTCGGTCTCGCCTCGTGTGAAGGACGGCGGCCGCCGGGCCGGCGGACGCTCATTGGGAACACGCCCGGACGGCCTACCGGAAGTCCACAACCATCAGCACCCTGTGCGGCAGGAAGTGGCCTTCGGCGGGACATGGTCAGGGGTGGCAGTCACGTCCCGCTCGCGGGTTCGCGCCGCAACGCGTCGGTGAACGCGAACGCGACGACACTCGGCACAAGGATGAGCCCGCCTATCTCCATCCCCAGGAAGCAAAGGAAGAGGAGCGACAGATCAAGCGCCACGGCAGGCCAGCCCACGAGCAGTGCGAGGCCTCGGGCGACGGCCATGACGCCGAGCCAGAGGAGCGCATAGCCGAGGGACGGCGCTCCGGGGTTGAAGGCGATGATAACGAGACCGGCAACGAGCAGCACCCATGCCAGGACGCGCACGCTGATGGCAGCGACCCGTATCATCGGACCCCTCTCGATGGGCGACGATCCTTGGAGCATATCTCGGCGGTCGCCGTTGGCAGGTCGGTCTCGCACCAGGAGCGAGCCTCTTCCGTGCGCGACGATCTCCACGATCAGGCTCGCGGCGCTCGCCTCACTTCGATCATCCCCTCCCGGCCTAGCGCCGCCATGTCAACATCCAGGGCCACCTCCTGTCGGACACTATCAACACCTCCTGCCGGACTGGGTGGCATAGGTCTTGGGAGGGGCTCGTCCGGGAACCGCGACACGGCAACGACGAGCAGTGGCGCAGGGGCAGGCGTGACGACGCTGGCCGTTCCTACGACCCGGCTGTTGGCGACGGTGAAAGCTGGAACGCGTCGCCGTCGGGGACGAACGTATGGAACGCGAGGGGGCCGACACGGTAGTCCAGCCAGAAGCCGGTGAGGTGGAAGACCCCCAGCCGGCTTCCGTCCATCTCCACGAGGATCTGGTTGTCGGGCTCGCAGCACGAGCGCGGGGCGACGGCTACCGGCGGAGCCGCGAACAAGCCGCCCGCGCCGCGCGAGACGAAGCGGGTCGCTTGCGTGACCTGAAAGAGCCCTTGAGCGTTCTGGTCGGCGGCGCGGACGAGGACGGCGGCGACTGAGGGAGCGGGACCCTTCCAGACTGGCTCCACGCGCTCCACCGTCGCGCCCACGGGCCAGTCGTCTCGCAGCCAGACCCCGGCAAGGAAGACGTGTTCGTCTGGCGCCACCGTCGCAGCCGGCGTCCAGCCGGACTGGGCATCGGGATACGCGTCCGAATAGATGACGGTCCCCGTTCCAAGCCGGACTCCGAACGCACCGCTGTGCCCGCCGAACGGCTCGAGCGGCCCACCGGGGTAGCGCCACACGGCGGCGACGTTGAGGACGAGGGCCGTGCCCACGAGTGCGGCAGTCAGTCGGATCGCCTGCCGGAACGGGTCGCAGGCGATCGCGGCCACCGCCATGCGAAGCCCGCCAAGGAAGCGCGATCCCTCTGCCACGTCCCGATGCCTCCGGGCCCGACGATCGCGACCGGGAGCTGCGGTGTCAACGGCAGAACGGCCCGAGTTCGATCTCTTGAGGGACCGGTGAGATGACGGGGGCGTCCGGGAGGCAGAAGGGAGTGCGTGGCCTCTGACACATCGGGGCGCTCGTCCGCGAAGCCGTAGACCGCGCACATCCCGACGAAGGAGACGAGCAGGCAGCCCGGCGAGCGCGGGCGCGCGAGGGATTCGGTCGGTTCGGTTCCAGTCGTCACGACATCTCCGAGCGCCTCGACGAGTACCTGGATGAGGCGGGCAGATGGTAAGGGCCGTCGTCGACACGAGCGAGGCATTCGCCCACCTCGACGTAGACGACCTCCGTCACGCGGACGCCCTTCGCGCCCGGTTCCGGGGACCGTCTCGCCCTTCGCTACGTCGAGAGCCACCCCTGATCGACCCCTGCCGGAGGACCGACGCCGAGACGGGTGGGTCGGGTTGGCCGGACGTGGTAGCCGCGTCTGTGGCTCGCGAAGTGGGAACGGAACGTGGCCGTCGGCCCTTGACCCCACGGTCTTGTCGTCTGACGCTCGATTGATGAGGCGATCCGGGGCTCTGGTCGTTGCAGTCGGTTTCTTGGCCGCCTGCGCCGCGCCCGCTCCCGGCTCGCCCGACACCATCGTGCAGGGCGCGCTGCGCTCGAGCGTGGAGGTCCTCGTCGCACCGGCGGGCTACCGGTCGGGGCTCCTTTCCCCGGCGCTCGCCGCCCAATGGACGGCGCGTGCAGAGGCCGACCTGCGCCAGTGGTATCGCGGACAGGCGCTGGACGAGCACCTCGCGGGGCTGCACAACATCGTCAGTGCCGCAGAGACGCAGCCCGGGCCGATCGCCACCTCGGTCGACATCGAGCACGTCAACGGTGGGTCGGTGAACCCCGATGGCGACACGGGGCGCGTCGACGAGGCCACGATCTGGTACCGCACGCACTACGCGCCCGGGACCTGGAACATCCCGGATATTGAGGGCGTGACGATGTGCCACTTCGAGCTCCGCCGCGTCGACGGTGCGTGGCGCGTGGAAACGCAGGGCTGCAATGTCAGCGGCGGATGACTCGGGCCAGCGGCGGACTGTGGGCCTACACCGATGATGCTTACCTCGTAAGCGCAGGTAGCCACAAGATGTAGTCGGTGAGGCGTTGCCGTCAGCCTGCGAAGTCGCCTATCACTGGCATCCCTTCACGGGTTGGCGGCGAGGGCCGCGGCGACCTGATCCACCGTCAGAGGAGTCGGGATCGGGAGGACGAACGAGGTCGGCGTCGTTGTCACCCGGCCATCAGCGACGAGGAGCCGGCCCTGCGGCCCCCCGGTGATGGCCCACATGGTCGCTCCGTCCCGGATCACTGGCCGGAGGAAGAGGAGCACGTGGTCGCCAGCCGCCATGAGCGGGAAGTCTTCTGCCTCGGCCCACGTGTTGGCCGACTCCTGCCCGCCATCCTGTAGAACCGAGAGATCGCCCCGACCAGCGTCGCCCTTGAGGGTCCGCTCCACGCGCACGGAGAACACGGTCTGGGGAAGGCCCTGATCGGTGATGTGATCGACTCGGATCACTCCTCCCACCGTGCCCACGACCACAAGGTCGGAAGCCGCCCCAATCTCACCGATGGAACCGTAAGACCATGCCCAGCTCATGGACACGACCCTCACCTGACGTGGCTGACTCGAGAGTAGCGTGCTGGCGATCGGAACCGCAGCAACGAGAGCGAGTGCGATCCCGATGCCGACCACCTGGCGGCTGACGGGCATCGCCCAGCGGTGCGGCTTCGGGGCGGCGCGGCTTGCGATGCGCTCATGCGCGAGCGCCAGCACCCGAGGACCGTCGAGAACGCCGGAGCCGGAGGCAGGTCCTGCTGCGAGGGCGACTGCGATGAGTCGCTCGTCGGGGGAACGGTCGTCGATGATGTCACGCATGGCTGGTTTCTCCAATCTCAAGGGCCGCGACGCACCGCTCGCGGAGTCGGTTTCGCAGTCGCGCCAGGCGGTGTTCGGCGGCCTTCGTCGTCAGACCGCACGCAGCAGCGACCTCGGCCACGGGCCGCCCCTCCAGGAAGCGGAACTGGATCAGCGTCCGCTCGAGACCGGTCAGGCCGGCGAGGTATGCGTCGAGATCGCTCGGGTAATCCGGCGTCGTCGTCCCCGAACGCCACGAGCCGATGATGCGGCTCAGAAGACTCCGCCCCCGTCTGGCCGCGCGCAGGCGATCGAGCGTCGCATAGCGCGCCCGCATGACGAGCCAACCCTCCAGCGATCCGCGTTCGAGATCAACCTCGGCCGCACGGAACCACGCATCCGCCATCACGTCGGCGACGACTTCCTCGACATCGCTGTCGGCGACCCCTTGCCACGACCCACGGACCGTCGCGGCGATGCGCGCTCCGTGTCGGGTGAGGAGCAGGGGCAAGACGGCCTCGTCGCGGCGTCGCAGCCGCTCGAGGATCTCACTGCTCAGGTCGTCGTGGTTCATGCCCTTCATACGTCCGGCAGACGCCGGAATCCCCCTCGCAATCTCTTCTGTCGCGACGTTCGGCACAGGGCTGGTGCCTCGCGCAGGAACCGGGCTGCCCGCGGCGGTCGGGTCACGACGGATCCTCCTCCGCGTGCCCCACCTCATCACCCTCGTAGTAGTAGGGCAGGTCCTGTGCCATGCGGATCGTCGAGCGGCGAACGGGGCCATGCGAGGAACCGAGGCCGAGAAGCGTTTGGAATGCCGCCTCGGGGTTCTGCCGGCGATTGAACCGGAACACGAACTCGTCGAGGTACGCCTGAAGGTGAGGACGGCCGACACCGTGATGCGTCCCGTTCAACCACATCTTCATGTTCGAGATTGAGCGATGGGCGAGCGGGACGACCTGGATCCCGGTCTTGCGGATGTTTCCCTGAACCAGCCGAACGTGCGTGTATCCGGGTTCCTTCGTCGCGCTGGTGTAGTCCCCGAGACCGTCGGACCGAATCGTGGAGCCTGGCTCGACGTTGTCCACGAGGAAGCGGCCGATCCATTCGGCGTTCTCGGCCCGGACGACCTCCATGCGGAGCCGGCCCGAGACCTCGATCTCGCGCTCGACCCCGGCGCGGTTCCGGCGCTTGATGGTCCTCACCTCGACTGCCGCCAGGACCATCGCGGCCTTCCGGCCCTTCCGCTGGCGGCCGCCCTTGAGTCCGGCCTGGTACCCGCCCACGTAGGTCCCGTCCACCTCGACCGTGCCCGAGAGTCTGGTGCGATTGGCGTTCACCATCGCCCGTCGCATCTTGTGAAGCATGTACCACGCCGTCGTGTGGCTGTGGAGGGCGAGTTGGCGATCGAGGAGTAGTGCTGACACGCCGCGTTTGTCAGTGGCGAGCACGAAGGCTGCCCAGAACCACGTGGTCAACGCTGCTTTGGTCGCCTCGAGAACCGTTCCCGCGGTCAGACTGGTCTGGTGATGGCAGGACCCGCACTCCCATACGACGCGTACGCGGTCGGGTGGACGAGGGAGGAGCTTGGAACGACTTGGGGTCCGTCTCTTGACCTCCCAGCCGACCTGATGCCCACAACGCGGACAAACGAAGCCGTCGGGCCAGCGACACCTCACGAGATACCGGAAGCACGCGGCGTCGTCCGGGAACCACTCGTGGAACTCGGGCAGCGATGACGGGAACCCAGGACGTGTCACACTTACATCTTGTGCCCACCTGCGCTTGCGAGGCAAGCATCACACCGATTGCTAACGCCCGATACACACGTCCCTGCGGTCCCCCGAGACTGCGACCACGACAGCCAGCAGACCGCGGATTGAACATTCGGGGTCGCTCGGGCGTCTGGAAGGGGCGTGATCGGGGAGCGGGGGCTGGAGGGAGCCGGGAGGGTGACCGCCGGGACGCGGGGCATCGAGGATGAGCGCAGGGAGACGTTCGGCCGCCTGACTGCGGCGCGCCTCGACCGCGCCTACCACCTGGCGACGATCCTCCTGGACGATCCGGTCGAGGCGCAGGACGCGGTGCACGATGCGACGGTGCGGGCCTGGACGCGCTTCGCCACCCTGCGCGACCGGTCCTCGTTCGACGCCTGGTTCGACCGGATCCTCGTCAACGGCTGCCGCGACCGCTGGCGACGGCGCCGAGTGCGCCCGATCAGCCTGCCCGATCTGCCCGAGCGCCCGACGGCCGACCCCTTCGGCGACTGCGGCGAGCGCGATGCCGTCCGCTCTGCCCTGGCGAGCCTGGACGCCGAACAGCGCCTCATCCTCGTCCTGCACTACGTCGAGGGACTCACCGGCGTCGAGATCGCGCAGCGTAGCGGCACCCGGTACGGCACCGTGCGCTCGCGCCTGCACTACGCCGTGCGCGCCCTCCGCGCGGCCTATGACGCGGCCCAGCGCGACCCGGGAGGCAGGCCATGAGCGCCGATCGCTTCGACGAGCTCGTGCGCGACGTGCTGCTCGAGCGGGCGCCGGACACGGCGCCCCCGGAGCTCCGGGCGCGGGTCGCGGCCGTGCCGCACGAGGTCCCACTGCCCCGCCGCCCGTCACGCTTCCCCGCCCTGGCTGCCGGCCTGGCGGCGATGGCGGTCATCGGCACGCTGCTCGTCCTCGCCGCCCTGCATGCCGTCACGGTCGGCCCGGCCCGCCCGAGCCCGTCGCCCACCGCCCAGTCGGTGCCACTCGCCCACTTCCAGGGGGATGGCTTCGGCTTCGACTATCCGCCGAGCTGGCGGGTCAGCCTCGACTACCGCGGGAGCTCCGCGACGCTCGTCGCGGTCGGCACCGCGGGCACGAGCGTCGCCTGCGTGCGCCCGACGCCCGGACCATCCGGCGTAACCGGGCTCGGATGTGCCGGCATGAACGACTGGACGGTGCCGGCCGACGGCGTCGTCGTGCTGTACCACACCCAGGGTTCTCCCGGGTTCCCCGTCGCGGTCACCGGCCTCGGGCCGTCGCCGATCCCCGGTGCGACCCGCGTGTTGGTGGCCGGCCGGCTGGCCGACCGGCGCGAGACGGCGACGTCGATCGAGTGGCGCTTCGACGGACAGGGACTCTCCGCCATCGAGGCGCGCTTCGGCGTCGAGGCCGCCCCTGCTGCCCGGGCCCAGGTCGAGGCGCTCGTGACCAGCTGGCGCTGGGGATCGGCGCTCCTGGCACCCCCGCCCTCCACGGCGCCGACCCTCTCTGCTGCCTCGGCCTGGCCGTTCCGGGCGGCGGACGCGCTGGCGCCGGTGGTCGGTCCGGACGGGACCGTGTACGTGTCGACGGCGCCGTGGGCCGGTGGCCAGGGGAAGATCTACGCGCTCGACCCGGCCGGCCACGTGAAGCCCGGCTGGCCGTTCGCCCCGGCCGGCATCGTCGCCTTGGGTCGACCCGTGGTCGCCTCCGACGGGACGGTCTACGTGGCCGGGTTCGCCGCGACCGAGGCACCGCAGGCGCCGGGCTCGAACGCCGCCTTCCTCTGGGCGCTCGACTCCTCGGGCAGGACCAGGAGCGGCTGGCCGTTCGCCATCCAGGGCACCCTCGCCCCGGCTGCGCCCGGCGCGTGGCTCCTGGTCACGCCCGACGGCGGCGTCATGTTCGCGACGTCGCGCGCGCCGACCGGCGGCCCGGCGACGAGCGAGGCCCTCGCGCTGGATCACGACGGGAAGGCCGTGCCCGGCTGGCCCGTCACGCTGCCTGGCGGGATCAGCTGCTACGGGGGAGCGTGCACGACGATGGCCGCCGACGGCACCTGGTACGGGATGGTGCTCCCGGCGCAGGGGCAGGACGCGGAAATCGTCGCGCTGCACGCCGACGGCTCGGCGATGGCCGGCTGGCCGGTCAGCATCGCGGGCGGCGAAGGGTTCGCGCTCGGTCTCGACGGCTCGGTCTACGCCTGGGGCGTCGACACCGCCCGGGCGGACACCCGCGCATTGCCGGTGATCCAGCGCACCCGCTTCGTTCGCCTGGGTTCCGACGGCCGCCCCGCTCAAGGGTGGCCGGTCACGATCACGGGCTGCGCGGGCGTCCCGGCGATTGCGCCCGACGGCACGCTGTACAGCACGGCGGGCTGCGAGCGCATCGTCGGCGGGGTCTCCCAGCCGCCCGCCGAGCCCGAGCGGATCCTGGCGCTCGCTCCGGACGGGACAGAGCGACCCGGCTGGCCCGCCCCGGTTCCCTCGGGCGTTCTTGCCTGGCCCTATGCGCCGGTCGAAGGCCTGCCTTCGCGTGCGTACTCGCCGAGCGTCGGACCAGACGGAACCGTGTACCTGCCAGTCCATCGGCCTGCCGACTACGTCCGACAGGGATTGCTGGCGTTCTCGAGCGACGGCAGCCCCCGGTCCGGCTGGCCCGTCTGGCTCTCGGGCGGACTCTCGCTGGCGACGCCCGGCGGAACGGGCGGCGGGGCTGGTCTCATCCCGTTTGCGTTCGGACGGAACGCGACCGTCTACGTGTCCACCTCCGGCGGCGCGACCGCCTCGCTCCTTGCCCTCCGCGCCGACGGCAGCGTGCCGCCGTGCTGGCCCGTGGTCGTCACCGATGCCAGCCCGGCGCGCACGGCCCGGTTCACCAGCCTCGCCGTGCTTCCCGACGGCTCGCTCCTCGCCAGCGGGGGCATGGGTAGCGGTTCCATCGTGACGGTCGTACCCGCGAGCGGGGTGTGCGTGCCCTGACTGCGGGGACCTTCCCTCGCCAGCCTGACCGGCTCGAGCGATCCCGCCACGGTCCCCTTACCACGCTGACCGGCCGGTAGAGGGCTACGCAGCCGGGGCACCGTTGCCTGAGATCCGTGGGCGACGTGACGCCGCGAGGCGCCTTCGTCCATCATCGGTTGGCCGGTAGCGCACGAGCGCCCAGAAGTCGAGGAGCCGGAGCGACCCGGCTGGTAACCTACCGGAACGGCAGGTCGAGATGACCTACCAGCCCGATTCCGATCGGGGGAGAGGTGGCAGAGTGGCCGAATGCGGCGGTCTTGAAAACCGCTGACCGCAAGGTCCGTGGGTTCGAATCCCACCCTCTCCGCCAGTACGGTAGCCCTGCCACGGCCGCTCCGATGGCTCCGCTGAGGTCGCTCGTGTCGCCCCGGTTCGACGGTCCCACCCGCCCACGCCTGCGGGGCTCCGGGCTGGCCCGCCTGGGAGCGGACTGGATGGCATTCGGGGAGCCTGCATACCGCACCTACCTCCTGCTGGGGATCACGCAGGGCGCCGTGCTGGCCCTGTCGGGTACGGCGCTCAGCATCCCGCTGCTCCTTACGCTCGGGCTGGGTCCGGGCCCCACCACGCTGGTGGCGTCGCTGGCGCTGATCGGACCGGCGGCCCAGCTGGCCGTCCCCACCCTGCTACGGCGCAGCGGCGGCAACCTGCGCCGGGTCACGCTGGTGGCAGCGGCGCTGGGCGAGACGCGCGGTCTCTGGCTGGCGGTGCTTACCGTTATCGGCGCGGCCGGCGGGGCCAACCATGCCGTGCTGGTGGTGGGGCTTGTCCTGGCCACCGCGGCGCTGGGCGTCTTCTCGGGGGTGGCCGGCGCGAACCTGCAGGCCTGGTTCGCGGCGACGCTGCCGGAAGACGAGCGTCGCTTCGTCGCCCCGCGGGTCGTCGGGCTGGGGCTCGCCGTCAGCGCCGTGCTGCTGGCGGCAATCGCCGTCCTGCTCGATCCTGCGCTCAGCACCTACGGGCTGGCTGCCTACGCGGTCCCGTTCTTCGCGGGCGGCCTGGCCGGCGTGCTCGAACTGTCTGCGCTCGCGACCCTGCCGCGTCCCGGTCGCGTCCGGGTGGCACGTCCCGCGCATCCGATGCCGCCACCGCCGGGCTGGCAGGCGTTCGTGGGGGTGGCCACCCTGGCGAGCCTCGGCTCGGGGCTCGCTCCCTACTACGCGGTGTACATCATCAGCGTGCTGCGCGCCTCGGCGTCGGTTGCGGTGGCGCTCTCGGCGCTCACGTCGGCGGCCGCGGTCGTCGCCTCGACCTTCGGCGCCGGCCTCCTGAACCGACACTCATCGTCTCGGCTGTTGCGGCTCGCGTACGCCGGCCTGGGCACGGGGTGGGTGCTGGCGCTGGCGAGCTTCCCCGGGAATCCGGCCGCGCTTCTCTGCTTCGTGGCGGTGGCGCTCCTCGTCAGCGCAGGCGGCGCGATCGTCCAGATCGCCACCAACGAGCGGCTCTTCCGCCTCGTGTCGGGCCCCACCGTCTTCACCCAGCAGGGCCGGTTCGTGGGCGCCACGGCCAGCGCGACCGCGGCGGGCCAGGTCGCAGGGGCCGCGCTGCTGGCCGCCGCACCGGTCGGCTACCCGGTCTTCGCGGCCCTGTTCCTGGCCTCCGGCGGGGTGCGCGTGCTGGCCGCCGCACGGCTGCCGGTCGCGGATTCCTGGTCGAACGCCACGCGCGTCGTCTCGCTCTCGGACCTCGAGCGCGGCGACCGATCGTGAGCCCGGCGATGGTGCTCGCTCTCATATCATGGATATCGGGTGCACAACAGGCCGAACGGCACTTGGGGCTCGGTGGTGCCTGTGCAACAACACCCGAACAGAGGAGATGTCAGATGACTAGCGTCTGACGGTTGAGTGGTGGCTCGCGCCTGGAGTGGTGGCCCGGTGGTCCGACACGGCAGTGGCTCGTTGCCCGTCTTCGGGCCGTGGTCACGATCATCGGTCCCTCCGCACGGAGCCCAGGGCTGCCATGGCGCCGGACGTGCGTGGGGCCACCTGGGTGCAGCTCCGGGACACACCGTCCGGACCCGGCCATGACGTTGGACTGGCGAACCGGAAGCCAACTGGAGGCGTCAGAGATGCGACTCGCGAGTCGAATGGAGCGCATCGGGACGGAGACCGCGTTCGAGGCGGCCGCGCGGGCCCGAGGACTGGAGGCCAGGGGCGTCGACGTGGTGCACCTGGAGATCGGGGAGCCCGACTTCGACACGCCCGCCCACATCCGGCTGGCGGCCAAGCGCGCCCTCGACGAGGGGAAGACCCACTACGCCCCCTTTGCCGGCATCCCCGAGCTGCGCGCCGCGATCGCGGCGGACGCGGGCGCGCGCAAGGGCTTCGGGGTGACCCCCGAGCAGGTCTTCGTCACAGTGGGCGGCAAGGGCGTGATGCTCTACGCCATCGAGGCGCTCGTGGAGGAGGGCGACGAGGTCATCGTGCCGGACCCGGGATATCCCATCTACGAGTCGCTGGTGCGCTTCATGGGCGGCACGCCGGTCCCGGTCCCGATCCGCCAGGCGAACGGCTTCCGCCTCGACCTCGCCGAGCTGGCCGCCCTGGTGACCCCGCGCACCAGGATGATCGTGCTGAACTCGCCGGCCAATCCGTCCGGCGGCGTGTTGACGCGGAGCGACCTCGAGCAGATCGCCGCTCTGGCGCAGGCGCATGACCTCGTGGTGCTGGCCGACGAGATCTACGGGCGCATCCTCTACGAGGGCGAGCACGTCAGCATCGCCGCCCTGCCCGGCATGGCCGAGCGCACGGTGGTGCTCGACGGCTTCTCCAAGACCTACGCCATGACCGGCTGGCGCCTGGGCTACGCGATCGTGCCCGAGTGGCTGGCTTTCGCCTTCGGGCG
>JAJYJR010000108.1 GCA_021789355.1 Chloroflexota bacterium
CAGGAGAGCGAGCTGTCGCTGCGCGGCAACCCGCACGAGGTCGGGGAGCAGCTGCAGGCGGAGGTCCAGGGCCGCCTCCAGAAGGCCGGCATCGAGGTGATGGACACCCGCATCAGTCACCTCGCCTACGCGCCGGAGATCGCGAACGCGATGCTGCGCCGCCAGCAGGCGAGCGCCGTCATCGACGCCCGCACCCGCATCGTCGAGGGCGCGGTGAGCATGGTCCAGATGGCGCTCGAGCAGCTCTCGACGAAGCACATCGTCGAGCTCGACGAGGAGCGCAAGGCGACGATGGTCAGCAACCTGCTCGTCGTCCTCTGCAGCGAGCACGATACCCAGCCGGTGGTGAACACGGGAACGCTGTACCAGTAGCCGGCGAGCCGAGGATCACGGGGCGGACGATGGTGGAGCGCAAGCCCTTCCTGCTGCGACTCGATCCCGCCACCATGGCCGCCCTGCGCGCCTGGGCAGGGGATGACCTGCGGAGCCTCAACGGGCAGATCGAGTTCCTGCTCCGACGCGCGCTGCGCGATGCGGGCCGGCTTCCTGCACCCAGGGGACGCGGCGAAGCGGCAGCCGTACCAGCCCTGCAGAGGCGGAGTGATCGTCAATGACCGGACCGAATCAACGGCAGCTCGAGATCGACGGGATCTCGAAGCGGTACGGGCAGACCGTCGCCGTGCAGGACCTCACGTTCGAGATCCATGCCGGCGAACTGTTCGGGTTCGTGGGGCGCAACGGCGCCGGCAAGACCACCACGATGCGGGTGGCGCTGGGCGTCCTCGCGCCCGATGCCGGCGTGGTGCGCTGGCTGGGCGTGCCCCTGACCTTCGAGGCCCGGCGCCGCATCGGCTACATGCCCGAGGAACGCGGCCTGTACCCGAAGATGCGCGTCGCGGAGCAGCTCGCCTACCTCGGTGAGCTCCACGGCATGGCGGCCGGGGCAGCCCGGGAGGCCGCCATCGGCTGGCTGGACCGCTTCGGCCTCGCCGACCGGCGGGACGCCGAGCTCCAGGCGCTCAGCCTGGGCAACCAGCAGCGGGTCCAGCTGGCCGCGGCCCTCGTCTTCGGGCCCGACGTGCTCGTGCTCGACGAACCGTTCTCCGGGCTCGACCCGGTCGCGGTCGACGTGATGGCGGACGTGCTCCGGGAACGCGCGGATGCAGGAGTCCCCGTCATCTTCTCGAGCCACGAGCTCGAACTCGTGGAGCGGCTGTGCGACCGCGTGGGCATCATCGACCACGGGCGGATGGTGGCCTGCGGCACCGTCGACGAGCTGCGGGCCGGCGGGCTCGAGCGCCGCTGGCTCGACGTGCCCGCGGCGCCGGATCCATGGGAACCCGGGGTGCCGGGCGTGCGGCTCGTGCGGGCCGATGGCGCGCGGCGGCTGTTCGAGCTCGATCCGGGCGTCGACGACCAGGCGCTGCTCCAGGCGGCGCTGGCCACCGGACCGGTGCGCGAATTCGAGCGCGTCGAGCCCACGCTCGGCGAGATCTTCCGTGACGCCATCGGGGAGGCAGGGGCATGAACGCCCGGCCTTTCAGGCTGGGCGTTACGCGCCGCCTGCCGACGCTCCTCCTCGTTGCCCGCCGCGAGGTCCGCATGCGTCTGCGCTCGCGCGTCTTCGTTGGCGGCACGATCGTGATGACGGTCCTCGTCGTGGTCGGCATCGTGGCGGCGTCGCTGCTCGCCGGCAAGACCAACCCGGTGCGGGTGGGCTTCAGCGGCGGATCGCAGGCGCTCGAGCGGACGTTCACCGCATCGGCCGCAGCCCTGGGTGCGAATGTGACCGTCAGCGACATTGCCGACGTCACCGCCGGGAAGGCGCAGGTAACGGCGGGCACGCTCGACGTGCTCGTGACCGGGTCGTCGACCGCACCGACGGCCGTGGCGAAGTCTGCGATCGCATCGAACGTCGAGTCCGCCCTGTCCCTGGCCGCGGAGGCCGCACGCCTCTCCGACGCCGGCCTCTCACCGGCGGCCGTCACCTCGGCCATGGCACTGGTCCCGGTCCGGCTTCTGCAGCCCCCCAATCCCAGGGACACCCAGAACCTGTTCGCCAGCCTCGCCCTCGGCATCCTGCTCTGGATCGCGCTCGGCCAGTACGGGAACATGGTGGCTCAGGGCGTGGTCGAGGAGAAGGCGACGCGGATCATGGAGATCCTGCTCGCCACGATCCAGCCAAGCCGCCTGCTGGCGGGCAAGGTCATCGGCATCGGCCTCGTCGGTCTTCTGCAGCTCACGATCGTGGGCGCGGCCGCGCTCGTCGCGGTCCACGTGACCAATGTCGCCGCGATCCCGGCCCTCGGCGTGGTCTCGATCCTGGCCGATATCTTCTGGTTCCTCGTCGGGTTCCTCTTCTACGCCACTGCCTACGCCGCGGTCGCCTCCCTCGTCTCGCGCCAGGAGGAGGTCCAGAGCGCCATCGCCCCGATCGGGATCCTCCAGATCGCGGGGTACCTGCTCGTGTACGCCGCGCTACCGAATCCGACGGGCCCCCTGGCCACGGTGTGCTCGTTGCTTCCGCCGTTCGCCCCAATCCTCATGGCGGTGCGGATGGCGTCGAGCGCCGTTCCGGTCTGGCAGGTGGGCCTGGCTGTGGCCCTGACCCTCGCATCCATCGTCGGCCTGACCTGGCTGGCCGGCCGGGTCTACGCCAACGCGGCCCTGCGCCTCGGCACACGGGTGCGCTTCATGGATGCGTTCCGTGGGTAACGCTCGTGGGTAGGTACAGCATGCTCCGGCCCTGTCGGGCCGCAGCGATCGGAGGAGGAATCAGATGCCGTCTCGTGTAAGGGCCCATCCATTCTTGACCCTGATGGCGGTGGTCTCCGCCATCTTCATCCTGGTAGGCCGGGTCAACCGCGATCTCTGGTGGGGCAACTGGGCGTTCGTCGCCGGGATCGCGCTGCTCGTGGTCGCTGGCGCCCTCTTCCTTGTGTCTCGGCGCTGATCGACACGACTGGCGATTGCCGGATTCGTGCTGCTGGCGCTGGCCGCGCTCCTCGTCTTGCTGGGTACCGCTAGCTCAGGCGTCCGCGCGAAGGCGAGCCGTCGTGTGGGTTGTGGCCGGCTGAGCCGAGCCTGACGAGAAATCCCCGTGACATCGGCGAGGAGATTGGGAGATGACCGCTGAATCGATTCGGCCCGAGGTGCCCGCCTCGGCGACCTTCCCTGCCGTCATCACCCGGACCGTGATCTTCGGCGCCATTCTCTGGACGCTCTCGATCGTGTTCTTCGTGGGCCAGGCGATCGCACAGGCGGCCTCCGCCCGGCCGTACAGCCTGGCGACCAATCCCATCAGCGACCTGGGCAACACCGCCTGCGGGCCCGCCCTCTGCTCGCCACTCCACGGCGTCATGAACGCCACGTTCGTCCTCGTCGGGCTCTGCCACGGGATCGGCGCCCTCGCCACTTACCGGGCGTGGCCACGGCCGCGGCCGGGCGCGGTCGGTGTCAGCATCCTCGCGATCGCCGGGGCGGGGCTGATCGTCGCCGGCCTGTCCCCGGAGAACGTGGACCCCGCCGGCCACGACTGGGGCGCCCTCGTCGGCCTGGTCTGCCTGAACCTCGCCCTGCTCGTGCTCGGCTGGTCTCTCCTGTCCGCCAGGCGATGGCTCGCTCGCCTGACGTACGGCGCAGGGATCGTGGGCTTCGTCGGTTTGGGCCTGTTCCTGTCCGGGGTGACCGGCGCCCCGGTGGGTGTGTCCGAGCGGCTGGCCGACTACCCGGGTGCCGTCATGATCGTGGTGCTGGGCGCGTACCTGCTCGGGTCGGCGGCCTCGGGCCGACGACGGTCGATCAGCCGCGCGGCCTGAGGACAGGAAATGACAGCTTCGGGCGCCGACGCCTCAGCACGACGCTTCTCGTCGCTCGCCGTCCCCTGACCGGTACTCGCGATCGCCGGCCTCATGGTCGCCCTTTTCTCGCTGTTCCTCGGCGCCAGGTCAACTCAGCGGGCGATGTCTCTCCGCCCAACCCCCCAAGCGCCGAGCAGGATCCCTCCAACGGCGAAGACTATGCAGGCCACCACGCCGGCCGGGTCCCAATGGCCGATCATCGGCTGCCCGAAGTGCGCGGTCAGGGCGAGCTGGTGGAACCAGTCGGGCAGCTTGAGGGCCGGCGCGAGCAGGTCGATCAAGTACGTCGCGACGACCACGACCGCGGCGATCTCTGCCGCCAGCGAGGTGCGCCACAGGCCGCCCACGGCGAAGCCGACCCCGACGATCGCGATCGCGAAGAGGCCGAGGGATGCCGTGCCGAGCAGCGCGTCGCCCGTGGTCGCACCCCCGGCGGACGCCCCAAGCCCGATCCCGAGCGCGACGATCACGGTCATGAGGAGGACTCCGACAATCGCCGCGACCCCGCCGGAGATCACCCAGCGTGCCCGGGACACTGGAACCGACAGGATCTCCTCGAGACGGCCCTCGGTCTCGTCGGAGGCCCACTTCGAGATGAAGGTCGTGGCGGCGAAGCCCGCAGCGATGTAGAAGAGCACGACGTACAGCTGGAGCCAGCCGCCCGCCGTGCCGAAGTCGTACCCGGGGAAGATCGTCGAGAAGGTCTTGATGAGGCCGGCCTCCCCGCCGACCTGCGTCGCGAACCCGCCGGCGAGCGACGCGAGGAGCGCGCCCATGACGCCCATCCCGAGGCCCCAGGCGAGCGCCCGCGGCAGCTGGTCGCCGAAGGCCCGGCTGAGCGGGCTGCGCACACCGAGGACCGGCGCCGGCAGGGCGGGGAGCGAGAGCCCCGCGGTCACCCCGAGGTCGCGGCGGCTGAACAGCTCCACCCCCGCGCCGAGGAAGACCACCCCGAGCATCCCGGTGGCGATGACGCCGGGCCAGTCGTAGATGCCGACGAGCGGGATGTGGTTGACCGTCCAGTGGAACGGGCTCAGCGCGACGAGCGGGCCACCGACGTCCAGGCCACTTGCCACCCACAGGGCGACCATGACGATCCCGGCAACGCCGGCCGATCCGGCACGCCCGAGGAGCGGCGCGAGGGCGAGCGCGAGGCCGCCGAAGCACATGGCGATGAACCCGGCCCACAGGGCGAAGCCGACCGAGCCGCCGAGCGGGATCGGGTCGCCGAGCGTCGGGTCCCCGTACGCGTTCGAGCTGAGCGTGATCATCACCGCGACGACGGCCATCGTCAGCCACAGCATCGTCAGGTGCGCGGCCAGCTTCTCGAGCGCGATGCGGCGCTTGCCGAAGGGCGTCGCGGCGACGAAGTCGAGGCTGCCATGGCTCGCCTCGCCAGCCAGGGTCCCCGACAGCGCGAGGATCGACCACAGGCCGGCGCCGAGGGCAAAGAGGCCCCCGTACTTCCAGCTCATGTAGCCGCCGAAGGTGCCGAGCTTCGAGCCCATCAGGGTGGCGTTGCCGAACAGGTTGACCATCGACGCCGGCATGCTGCCGATGAGCTTGTCCACCTCGAGCCGCGAGGCAGGCGTCGGGAAGACGGTCCCGATCGCGGCGCCCATGACGAGCGCCAGGCCACCGAAGAGGCCCGCGGCGATGATGAACGCGAGCCGCGAGTCGCGGACCGTCTTGCCGTAGATGCTCCCGAAGCCGTAGAGGCGGCGATGGAACGGGATCGGCGGGAACGTTGCCGCGGCGGTCCGGCGCGGCGTCCCGGCGCTAACGGCCATGATCGTTCACCTCGACGGCCTCGCGGCCGTACTGGGCCAGGAAGGTCTCCTCGAGCGAGGGCTCCCGTGAGACGAAGTCGAGCAGCTCGTAGCGGGCGGCGGCCTGCACCACCGGGGTGATCGCCCCCGCCACGCGCAGGCGCAGGACGTGGTCGTCGAGGACGACGTCGCTCACGCCGGGCAGGGCCGCGAACTCGGCCTCCGGCACGGGCCCCGCGAAGCGCAGCTCGACCTGGTGGTGGGCCAGGTCGCGCAGCCCCTCCACCGTGTCGAGCTTCACGATGCGGCCCTCGCGGATGATCGCCACCCGGTCGGCGCTCTTCTCGACCTCGGAGAGGATGTGGCTGGAGAGGAACACCGTCGCCCCGTCGGCGACCGCCTCCCGGAGGGTGGCGAAGAAGGTCTGCTGCACCAGGGGATCCAGGCCCGCGGTCGGCTCATCGAGGACGAGCAGCTCGGGGCGGTGCTGCAGCGCGATGATCACGCCGACCTTCTGCTTGTTGCCCTTGCTGTACTCGCGGAAGCGGCGCGAGGGGTCGAGCTCGAAGCGCTCGATCAGCGCGCGCTGGTAGGCGGGATCCACGCCGCCGCGCAGGTTCGCGAAGTACTCGAGGGTCTGCTTCCCGGTCAGCCGGTCGTACAGCGTGAACTCCCCCGGGACATAGCCGACCCGCCGGTGGATCGCCACCGGATCGGCCGAGCTCTCGAGGCCGAACACGCGGGCGTGCCCCGACGTCGGTCGGATCAGGTCGAGCAGGACCCGGATCGTCGTCGTCTTCCCAGCTCCATTCGGCCCGAGGAAGCCGAACACCTCACCCTGCTGGACCGCGAGGTCGACCTCGATGATCCCCCGATGGCTGCCGTAGGACTTGGTGAGCTGCTCGGTCTGGATGATCGCGGTCATGTGGGTCCTTTCGCGAGAATGTTCGTCAGCCGAACCAGAACCGCACCGTGGCCTCGTCGACGAGCGGCCACGACAAAGGTGGGATACCGAGGACGCGCTCGAACGCCTCGGCGTAGGCGGCCAATGTGCCCATGACCGTGTCGAAGGACACGGTTCCGTCCCGACGGCCCAGGAGGAGGCGAATCGCCACGTCGTTGAGCCCGAGCATGAGCGAGGTGAACACGCTCGCCGTGCCCTCCGGAGATGTCAGTGAGAACGAGCCGTCTGCCGCACCCTGGCGAAGGATGTCGACGAGCAGGGGGGTAAGACGCGTCGCCACCGCGGCGCGCATCCGTTCGAGCACGATCTTGTTCTCGTCGGAGAACCAGGTCCGCACGAGCTCGTGCACGAGCTCCGGCTGGAGCTCGGGCCGTTCGCTCTTCCACTGCGCGATTCCGGAGAAGACCCCCTCGAGCTTCTGGAGGGCGGACAGCTGCGGGTCTGCCGCGAGCGGTGCGACCGTTCCCGTCGCGACGTCCACCATGCGCTCCACGATGGCCGCCAGCAGCGCGGCCTTCGAGTCGAAGTAGTGGTAGAAGGCGCCCTTCGACGCCCCGACCTCATCGACGACGTCCCCGATGCTCAGCTGCTCGTAACCCTTTGCCTGGATCAGCCGAAGCGCGGCGTCCACGAACGCGTCGCGCCGGACCGCGTGGGCTGCCGGGTTGAGCGTCCTCGCCATTCGCCTCCTTCGCAGGTCGCCTCTTGAATAACAGACCGACCGTCGGTCTGATAATACGGATGGCGTCAAGCCCCGACGAGTCGGTCGCGATCATGGAGACGCTGGACGAGATCAGGCGCCAGGTCGGTCTCCGCTACCCGTTCGAAGCGCACGAGACCGACCCGGCGGCACGGGGCGCGTAGGATGACCCCGTGGCCAGCCGGATCGACCTGAACGCGGACGTCGGAGAGAGCCTGGGGCCCTGGCAGATGGGTGCCGACGCCGCCCTCATGCCGCACCTCACCTCGGTCAACGTCGCCTGTGGGTTCCACGCCGGCGACCCGCTCACCATCCGGCGAACGGTGCGACTGGCGCTCGACCACGGCCTGGCGATCGGCGCGCATCCCGGGTTCCCGGACCTGGTCGGGTTCGGGCGCCGCGCGATGTCGATGGCGCCCGACGAGCTCGAGGCTGCCGTCCTCTACCAGGTGGCCGCGCTGGCCGGGATGGTCCACGCCGAAGGGGGGCACCTGGCGCACGTGAAGGCACACGGGGCGCTCTACCACCACGTCGCCGCCGACGAGGCGGCCGCGCGGGCCTTCGCGACTGCTGTCGCGCGACTCGACCCGGGGCTCCGCATCGTGGCGCCGCCGGGCTCGGTCATCCTCGCCGTGGCCGCCGGTCTTGGCCTGCGACCGCTGGTGGAGGGGTTCGCCGACCGTGTCTACGACGCCGGAGGGAATCTCCGCCCGCGCGATCTGCCCGGTGCGCTGAACGACGATCCGGATGCCGCGGCGGCCCAGGCGGTCACGCTCGCGCGCGACGGGCGGGTGACCGCCGCCAACGGCTCCGCGGTGATCGTCCCGGCGGACACCATCTGCATCCACGGCGACACGCCCGGGGCACCCGCCATCGCCGCCGCGGTCCGGCGAGCCCTCGCCGCCGCCGGCATCGAGGTCCGATCGGTCGGTGGATGATTCTCCCGCTGCTCGGCGCCCGCCGCGCATCGACCGGATGGGCGACGCCGCCCTGATCGTGACCCTCGCCGACGAGCTCGATCTGCCGGCCAACGCGTGGGCGCGTCGAGCGGCCGCCGAGCTCGCGGTCCGACGCGCGGCAGTGCCGGGGCTTGGCGCGGCAGTGCCCGGGCACGCGAGTGTGCTGGTCCCGTTCGACCCCGAGCGCTGCGGCGAGGCGGCGCTCCGATCCCTCCTCGCGACCGTCCTGGATGCGACCGGCCGGCCCGGGACCGCCTCCGGCCGGCCCGGGACCGCCACCGGCCGGCGCGAGACCGCCGCCGACGGCGTCCTCCACGAGATCGTCGTGCGGTACGGCGGCACCGAAGGACCCGACCTCCCGGAGGTGGCGGCGCGGACGGGCCTGTCGGAGGACCGGGTGGTGGCGCTGCACTCCGGGGTCGAGTACCGCGTCCTCGTCCTGGGGTTCGTCCCCGGCTTCCCGTACCTCGGCGTGGTTCCAGCGCCACTCGACCTCCCGCGGCGCGCCACGCCGCGCCTCCGGGTTCCGGCCGGCAGCATTGCGATCACCGGCCGCCAGACGGGCATCTACCCCTTCGAGAGTCCCGGTGGGTGGCACCTGATCGGCCGGACGCACGCCCCGCTCTGGGACGTGCAACGCGACCATCCGGCGCTCCTCTCCCCCGGCGACCGGGTCCGCTTCGTCCCCTCCTGAACCGTGCTGGAAGTCGTCGCCCCCGGCCCGCTGCTCACCCTCCAGGACCACGGCCGGCCGGGGCTCGCCCACCTGGGGGTGCCTCCGTCCGGCGCCTGCGACCCGTGGGGACTCGCGGTCGCGAACATGCTCGCCGAGGCTCAGCCGGGCGCGATCGCGCTCGAGGTGACCCTGGGCGGGACGCAACTGCGGGCCGTCGAGACGTGCGCCGTGGCGCTCGCGGGTGCCGACCTCGGCGCCGAACTCGACGACGGCCGCCCGCTCCCGACGGGCGCGGTGTACCGGCTGCCCGCCGGATCGCAGCTCCGGTTCGCCGGGTCGCGCACCGGCATGCGCGCGTACGTCGGCCTTGCCGGCGGCGTCGCCGGAACGATGGTGCTGGGGTCCGCATCCACGTGCGTGCCGGCCGGGATCGGTGGCATCGACGGCCGTCCGCTGCGTGCCGGGGACGTTCTGCGGCCGATCCGCCGGGGCGACCTCGGCGCCGTCGGCCGAGTGTGGCCGGCACAGGTGGCCCCGCATCCCGCGGATCTCGACGGCCCGCTTCGCTTCGTCGCGGGTCCCGATCTGCGTCATCTGTCGCCGGATGCGGCGGAGGCCCTGGCCGCCGCGACCTGGCGGGCGGGGTCCGCCAGCGACCGCATGGGGATCCGGCTCGAGGGCGCCACGCTGGCGCCCGGCCACGAGATCCTGTCGCACCCGGTTGTCCCGGGCGCGATCCAGACGCCCGCCGACGGCCGGCCCCTGGTCCTGCTCGTCGACGGGCCGACGATCGGTGGCTATCCCGTGGTCGGAGTGGTGCCCCGCTGGGAGTGGCCGCGTCTCGGCCAGCTGAGGCCCGGAGACCCGGTGACCTTCGCGGCGCAGGATGCCGTGGGAGCTCGGACCGCGTGGGCGGAGCAGCAGCGGCTCCTCGCGGTTGCCGCCGGTGTGATCCACATCGATGCGCTCTGGGAGGACCTCGCGGACGGCGCCGGAGGCTAGCCAGCCACCGGCAACCACGTCCCGGGACTCAGGCGCTCGAGCGCAATCGGCCTCCAGCTCACCATGCCGGTGGGGGCGGGTCCTTTCCCGGCGGTGGTGCTGGTGGCGGGGTCGGGACACGCGGACCGCAACGAGCCATTTGGGCCGACGGCCGGAGTAGCCACCGGGGCGGCTGATGACGCATCATGGCCCGCACGCGACCACGAGCGGAGGGCCCGTCCGGTGATGGCCGCGGCGTGAGGACCGACCCGTGGCCCGTCTCCAGGCGAAGTCGCTCGAAAACCCCGATGAGGTTCGCCCGACGCCGTTCGGGCGCGTCGACATCTACAACCTCGACGACCTCGTGATCGGCAGGATGGTGCTGGAACCCGGCTGGCACTGGATGGAGCACGTCCGGCCCGCAGCGGGCACGAGCCTCTGCCAGTACCACCACGTCGGCGTCTGCGTCTCGGGGCGGCTCGGCAACCGGCTCGAAGACGGCACGACCAGCGAAGTCGGCCCCGGCATGGTCTTCGAGATCCCGCCCGGCCACGACGGCTGGGTCATCGGGGATGAGCCGTTCGTCGCGTACGACGTGGCCGGCGTCCGCTCGTTCGCGAGAGTCGACGAGAAGACACAGCGTGTGCTCGGCGCCGTGCTGTTCACCGACATCGTCGAGTCGACCGCGCTCGCGGAATCGGTCGGGCCGGCACGCTGGCGGGAGCTCGTCGGGGCGCACAACGAACGCATCCAGTTCGAGCTCGACCGCTTCCGCGGCAGGCTCGTGAAGACGACGGGCGACGGCGTGCTCGCCCTGTTCGACGGCTCCGAGCGGGCGGTTCGCGCGGCGGCGGCGATCTGCCTCGCGGCGACGTCGCTCGGCCTGACGATCCGGGCAGGGATCCACACGGGCGAGGTCGAGATCGCCCCGGGCGACGTCCGGGGGCTGGCGGTCCACATCGCGGCGCGAGTCATGGCACTTGCCGGCCCGAGCCAGGTCTACGTGTCGGCCACGACCCGGGAGCTGGTCGCCGACTCAGGGCTGACGTTCATCGACGCCGGGATGCACGACCTGAAAGGTGTCTCCGGCGCACGGCAGCTCTACTGCCTGGCGGACCCCGGCCAACGAGCGGGATCGCGCTCATAGAGCCGCCGCGCCCAGACGTACCCGACGAGCGTGACCGCCACGCACCACCCCACGGCGACTGCGCCGCTGGTGCCGATCGGGGTGCCCATGAGCAGGCCCCGCAGTGTCTCGATGATCGGCGTGAAGGGCTGGTTCGCCGTGAACCAGCGCAGGCCATCCGGCATCGAGGCCGTGGGGACGAAGCCACTGCCCAGGAAGGGCAGGAGCATCAGTGGCATCGGGAGGTTGCTCGCAGTCTCGACGCTCTTCGTGGCCATGCCGAGCGCGACGGACAGCCACGTGACCGCCACGGCGGTGAGCGCCAGGAGGCCCACCGCGGCGATCCACTCGACGGGACCGGTCGTGGGCCGGAATCCGATCAGCAGTGCGACGACCATGACCACGGCGAGCGCGAGCATCGTCTGGATCACGCTGCCGATGACGTGGCCGGCCAGCACCGCGGCGCGGGAGATGGCCATGGTGCGGAATCGGGCGACGATGCCGCTGGTCATGTCCATGGCGACCGAGATCGCCGTGCCCTGGGCCGCGCCGGCGACCGTCACGAGCAGGATGCCGGGAACGACGTACGCGAGGTAGGCGGCCCGGCCTTCGGACACGTCCCCGATCCCGGGCCCGAGGGCGCCGCCGAACACGTACACGAAGAGCAGCAGCAGCACGACCGGGATGCCGGCGATGAAGAGGGTCAGCGACGGGTAACGACGCATGCGCCGCAGATCGCGCCGGAGCATGGTCGTCGAATCGGTCAGGACATTCGGATAGGCAGTCATCGCGCGCGTGCCTCTTCGTGGTCATGGTCGCCGGTCAGGGACAGGAAGACGTCGTCGAGATCGGGGGTGCGCACCGACAGCCCACCGACGTCAATGGAGGCGCGGTCGAGGTGGTCGAGCAGGGCGCGCAGGGAGCCGACGTCGCCGTCGCCCGGGACCTCGAGCGTGAGCGCCTCATCGTCACGCGAGGCGCCGCCCAGTACACGGGCGGCCCGCTCGAGGTTGTCCGCGTCGGCGAACTCGAGCCTGATGCGGCCCCCGGGCACGAGGCGCTTCAGCTCGTCGGGGGTCCCTTCC
>JAJYJR010000109.1 GCA_021789355.1 Chloroflexota bacterium
GACCTCCGGGTGGAGCCGCGCCACGCGCTCCAGGACGGCGGCCTCCACGTGGTTCATCTCCGCCCACGAGGAGAACTCGAAGCGGTACTCCTTCGCCGCCGCCCGCTTGAACTTCTCGAAGGCCTGCAGCACCTCGGCGCTGTAGTCCGACTGCCCGTCGTATCGGGTGACCCGGATGCGGTTGCCCCGGATATCCAGGCAATACCTGACCTCGGACAGCTCGGCCGCCACCCGCTGCGTGTCGTCGCGCAGCGAGGCGAAGGCGGGGGATGCCAGGTAGCCGTGCAGGGCCTCGCGGAAGGCCAGGAGACCGCGCGACTGCAGGCGGGCGCCCGCGAGGTGGTCGGCGAGCCCGGTCACCGCGTCGCAGTAGATGCCGGCGGCCTCCAGGAACCACCGCTGCTTCTGGAGCGCGTAGTGGAGCTTGCCCGCCTGGGCCAGTGCGGCCCGCATCGACCGCATCCCGCCGGCGAACGCGCCGACCCATTCCAGGAGATCTCGGTCCTCGAGGTCGCGCAGGACCTCGTGCCGGAAATCGATGAGGTCCAGGTTGTCCAGCGGCACGTAGAAGAACGGCTTGAGGCCGTACTCGTCGCGTCCCAGGGTGACCGAGGCCACCACCTGGTCGAGGTTCAGATCGGCGAAGCACTCCGGAACGGTTCGCCTGTCGAGATCAGGCGGGGCCTCCCCGTCGTCGAACAGGATGCTGCGAAACGGCATGGTGACCGTCACCCGGAAGCGGGCCCGGCGCTGCGTCGCCGGAGCTGTGCCGGCGGTGGTCCGAACGCGAACACCTCAGCTTCACCTCGCCTCGAGAGGTAGAAGCCGTCAGCGGCTGGGCCGCGGGTGTGGACTGCCTGGCGGCGTGGCGGGCCTCATCGCCGCGGCAGAGCATACGGGCCCTCCCGGCGGCCCGCAAACGTCCCCGTTGGCGGCGCATGTCCAGGGACAGCCGGACTTCCCCGCCGCGGAACCACGCGGTGAGGGGCCCCTTTCCCTGTCGTCCCCCGCGCATTGCGTTATCCTCGCAAACAACTGCATCGGCGCGATGAAGCTCGCGCCATCGGATCGGTCCCGCGCACGCGGCGGGTGATGGCTTCTGGAGTGATCTCCAGGAGCCTTTTTTCATGAGCATCAACGAGGTCGAGATGTCAGCCAGTCGCCAGCGGGGAGGCCGCGCATGAGCGACGGCGGATCCGCGCGCCACGCCACGCCGGCACCGGCGGCCGTGGAGGGCAGTCACCGGGCCGCCCTGCGCTTCGTGGTGCTGATCGGCGTCGTCAGCCTCTTCGCCGACATGACCTACGAGGGATCGCGCAGCATCACCGGCCCGTACCTGGCCGTGTTGGGGGCGAGCGCCACGGTCGTGGGGATCGTGGCCGGCGGTGGGGAGCTGCTCGGGTACGCCCTCCGCATCGTGTCCGGTCGCCTGAGCGACATCACGGGCCGGTACTGGCCGATCACGCTCGCGGGCTACGTGGTGCAGATGGCCGCGGTCCCGGCGCTCGCGCTGGCCGGCAGCTGGCAGGCCGCCGCGATCCTCATCGCCCTCGAGCGGGTGGGCAAGGCGCTGCGGAACCCGCCCCGGGACGCGATGCTGGCCCATGCAACCTCCGAGATCGGCCGGGGCTGGGGGTTCGGGCTGCACGAGGCGCTCGACCAGCTCGGGGCGCTGATCGGGCCGCTCGTTGCGGCCGCGGTCCTCGCCGTGCGTGGGCAGTACCAGGTCGCGTTTGCGCTGCTGTTGATCCCGGCCGTGCTGACGCTGGGGACCCTTGCGATCGCCCGGATCGCCTACCCGAATCCCACGGGCCTGGCGGCGCGACCGGCCGACGTGAACGCGGGCGGCCTGCCCGGCGAGCTGTGGATCTACCTGGTGGCGACCATGCTGGTGGCCGCCGGGTTCGCGGACTTCTCGCTCATGGCGTTCCACTTCCAGCAGGCCCGGACCGTCCCCGCCACGTGGGTGCCGCTCTTCTACTCGGCGGCGATGGCGGTGAGCGGGCTCGGGTCCCTGGCCTGGGGACGCCTGTTCGATCGGGCCGGGATCGTCGTGCTGGTGCCGTTGACGCTGGCGTCGGCGTGCTTCGCGCCGCTGGTGTTCCTCGGCGCGCCGGCCGAGGCGTTCGCCGGGACGTTGCTGTGGGGGCTCGGGATGGGCGTCCACGAGTCGATCATGGCGGCCGCCGTGGCCGGGATGGTGCCCTCACGGCGCATCGCGTCCGCCTACGGGCTCTTCAACCTGCTCTACGGCATCGCGTGGTTCCTCGGCAGCGCCGCCATGGGGATCCTCTACGACGCGTCGGTCCCCGCGCTCGTCGCCTTCTCGGTGGCCGCCGAGCTGCTGGCCGTTCCGCTGATCGTGGTCGTGCATCGCCGGCGCGGCATGGCCGTGCCCGCCGGGGAGGGAGGGAGATGATGGTTCGCGAGTCTGCGCACCGGCCGGTCAAGATCGTGCATCGATCCGCGGGGGCGGTCGTGATCCACGAGGAGAAGTGCCTGGTCCTCCGCACCGGGCGCGAATGGGTCTTCCCCAAGGGGCACCTGGAGCAGGGCGAGACGGCCGAGCAGGCCGCTGTCCGGGAGGTCGCGGAGGAGACCGGGGTCGAGATCGCGATTGACGAGTGGCTGGGCGTGACCCGGTACGAGTTCTCGGACCGGCGCCACGGCATCCAGAACCGCAAGACCGTCGACTGGTTCGCGGCCCACCCGGTGGGCGGAGCACTTCGGCTGGAACCCGTGTTCGCCGACGGCGGCTACACCGCCTTCGAGGAGGCCTTGCAGCGCCTGACGCACGAGGCCGACCAGGACATCGCCCGCCGGGCGTTCGGGTTGCCCGTCGATGACGAGGACGCAGGATGAACGAGACGATTCCCACCGAGCTGGCCGCAGACGTGATGGACGGCGGCCGGAACAGCCTCGCAGCCGGGACAGGCACGCCGCCGGGGGTGCACCTCGCGGCCGCGCGATTGCGACTGGGCAGGTTCTGGCGAGACCTCCAGGCATCGGTCGCCCGGGCGGTGGTCGGCGATCTGCCGGCGCTCCGGTTGCTCTGCGTCGCCCTGCTCGCAGACGGCCATGCCCTGATCGAGGATGTCCCGGGCGTCGGGAGGACGCTCGTCGCGCGCGCCTTCGCGCGCTCGCTGGGCCTCTCGTTCGGGCGCGTCCAGGGGACCCCCGACCTGCTGCCCACCGACGTCACGGGCGCCGCGATTCTTGACGGAGGGCACCTGCACTTCGTGCCGGGGCCGATCTTCACCAACGTCCTGCTGGTGGACGAGATCAACCGCGCGACCCCGCGCACCCAGTCGGCGCTGCTCGAGGCGATGCAGGAGCGCCAGGTATCGGTGGAGGGGGAGTCGCGGCCGCTTACCGACCCGTTCCTCGTGGTCGCCACCCAGAACCCGATCGAGCTCGAGGGCACGTTCTCGCTCCCGGAGGCGCAGCTGGACCGCTTCCTGGTGCAGGTTCGGCTGGGGTATCCGGAGCGCGACGAGGAGCGGCGCATTGCCCGGCGGTATCTCGGCGGCGGGGATCCGCTGGAACGGATCGAGCCGGTGGTCGACCGGGAGACGCTGGCGTCGCTGCGCGTGGCCGTCAGCGAGGTGCACGTCAGCGAGGCGGTCGAAGGGTACGTGGTCGACCTGGTCCGGGCAACGCGCGACCACCGCGACCTGCGCCTCGGCGGCAGCCCGCGAGCCAGCGTCGCCCTCTACCGGGCGAGCCAGGCGTGGGCCGCGCTGGACGGCCGGGGCTTCGTACTCCCCGACGACGTCGTGGCTCTCGCCCGCCCCGTGCTCGCGCACCGGCTGCGACTCGACGTCGACCGGCAGCTGCGAGGTGCCTCGATCGATGCCGTCCTGGCGGACGTGCTGGGCGGCGTCCCCGCGCCCGTGACCGGCCCGTGAATCGCGGGCGCGGGTTCCTGGCGATCGCGCTGGTCGTCGCCGGCGCCCTGGCGGGCATCCCGGGGCTCGCGCTGGCGGGCGTGCTGATCGCGCTCACGTCGCTGTCGACGGAGCTGTGGAGCCGCTTCGGCCTGCGCCGCGTGAGGTACGAGCGCACGCTCGCACGCGACCGCGCCGTCTGGGGGGACGAGATCCCCCTCGACGTTTCCGTCTGGAACGACAAGCCGCTGCCGCTGGCGTGGCTCGCGGTCGACGACTTCGTGACCGAGGGAGCGTCGATCGGCGGGGCGGTCCTGGAGCGGAGCGACCGGCCCGGCCTCGCGGTGCTGCACCACGTGTGGACGGTGGGCTGGTTCGAGCGCGTGGTCCGTCACCTCTCGATCCGGGCGGACCACCGCGGGACGTACGAGCTGGGGCCGGTGAAGGTGACGGTGGCGGACCTGTTCGGCCGCGGGGCGGCCACCGAGGAGCACGTCGACCGCGCGACGTACATCGTGCGGCCCCGCAGCGTTCCCGTTCGCCACGAGGGATCCGAGCAGATCTCGCTGGGCACGCTCCGTGCTCGCCAGAGTCTCTTCGAGGACCCGTCGCTGTTCGCCGGTGTCCGGCCGTACCAGCCCGGTGATTCCCAGCGCCGCATCCACTGGCGGGCCACCGCCCGGGTCGGCATGCCCGTGACCAAGCGCTTCGACCCGTCTCGGGCGCGGGATGTGCTCATCGCCCTGGACGTCCAGACCGTGCCCGGGCCCCACTGGGCACTTCACTTCGACGAGCCGCTGCTCGAGAGCCTGATCGTCGCGGCGGCGTCGCTGGCACGCCAGGCGATCGCCGAGGGGGCCGCGGTCGGGCTCGCCGCCGCGGCCTTCACGCGCACCATCGAGCGCACCGTGTATCTGCCGACCAGCGGCGGGCAGGATCAGCTGGCGCGGATCGCCGACGTGCTGGGCCGGCTGAGCCAGACGCCGTCCGCCCCGTTCGAGCTGGTCCTCTCGGCGCTGCCGCAGCGGCTCGCCCGGGGCACCACCGTGCTGGTGGTCAGCAGCCGCGACCCGGGGCCCCTGCTGCCGGTGCTCCGCCGGCTGGATGCCTCGGGGTACCCCGTCGACTACGTGGCGCTCGGACCCCAGGCCGCGGCTGCTGCGGCCCGAATCCGGGGAGCTGGCCTCGTGGCGCGCCTGGCGACCCTTTCCCCCGACTGGAAGACGAGCGATGCGCTGGTCCTGGCCGGCTGATCTCCTCCCCACCACGCTGGACGCGATCGCCGAAGGATCACTGCTCTGGGTCCTGTACGTGGCGTTCGCCGTGTCCGGGAGCGGCGGTTCCCACCTCGGCCCGGCCGAATTCGTGATCGCGGCCGCGCTGGGGTTGGTGGTGGCGAGACGCTCCGCGTCCGCGCACGGGCCACGGGTCGCCCTCTATGCCCTCGCGCTTCTCGCGGGATGCGCCGGCTGGGCCGCCGACCCGGGCGTGCGCTCGACGCTGGCGACCGCCGCTCCCGCGGCGGCGCTCGGCCGTCACGTTCCCGGGTGGCTCCTCGGGGTGGCCGTGATCCGCGGGGCCGCTCACCGCGACGCCGCCGACGACGATCGCGTGGTCGGGGCGCTGCTGGCGGCCGGCACCCCGGTGCTGGCGGTCCCGTGGCTCCTGCACGCCGGGCCCCCGGATCCACGGTTCGTCGCCCCCACGCTCGTCGGTTCGCTGCTGTTCGTGACGAGCGGCCTGCTGGCGATCGGGTTCGGCCGGCTCCGCGCCCTCGGGATCGCGCCGCACGAGAGCACCGGCGGACGGACCTGGATCGGGCTCACGGCGGGCGTGACGGTCGTCATGGGGGTGGTGGCCGTCGGCGCGGCGCTGGCGCTCGGCACTCCCATCGCCGCGCTCCTGGCGACGCTCGCGGGCCCGGTCGCCGGAGCCCTGGCGGCCGCCGGTTCCGTGCTCGCCCCGCTGGTCGCGCCGGCCTGGTCGGCGTTGTCGAGGGTCCTTGCCGCGCTGCCCTCGGCGCCCGCCCCGGTCGGGGGTGGCGGCAGCACCGTCACCCTCCCGGGGCCGTCGGCGGCGGTGGCCTCGACGGGCGGCCCGTCGCCGTTCGTCGTGGCGGCGGTGGCGCTCGCGGCAGCGGTGGCAGTCGGACTGCTGGTCCACTGCCGCCACGTGTTCGCGTCTCCGCGGCCGTGGAAGCCTGAGCGACGGACCGAGGAGCACGTCTTCGTCCGGCCGCATGTCTCGCTGGCGCTGCGGGTGCCACAGGCGCGGCCGCACCTGTGGCGGGCGGGCCGTCGAGCCCCGGCCGACGCTCGCGCGGCCTACCTGCAGGTGCTCGCGGAGCTCGAACGCCATCCCGATCTGCGGCGGCAGGCGGCCGAGTCGCCCGCGATGCACGCCCGGCGCGTCCGTGGCCTGGGGTTGAGCGACGCGGCGCTCGCGCTGCTCGCCGCCGACTTCGAGCTTGCCCGTTACGGGGATCGAACGCTGAGCGGACCGGAGACGCTCCGCGGCCTGTCCCGCGCACGCCGTCTGCACCGCGAGATCAGGCAGCGAGGTGCGCCGATTCGTCGTGCGTGACCGCGCCGCTGGCGGTTGCGGCCTCGGCGGTTCCCTCGGCGCCGCCGATCACCGCGCAGGTCAGAGGCGCACCAGGAAGGCCACGAGCACCAGCGACGCGGACGCGGCGATCCCGAGCAGGAACGGGACCGCGAGCATGGCCCACGCACCGTGCTGCCGGGGGATCCACCTCACCCGCTCGGCGGGCCGTGCCAGCGCAGCCGGTGTTCCCGTGTTCACGGTCGGACATCCCGGACCGGCCGGGCAGCCCGGCTCACGCCCTGATACCTCCTCGCCCCAGGCCGATGGCGCGGGCGGGTGAGGCCACGCCGGGCTAGCGGGTGCTCCAGCGGCCCAGCCACCAGACGACCGGGAACGCCAGGAGGATGAGTGCGGCGAACGGCAGGAAGCCGCGGGCGTACGCCTCCGGACCCCCGACCAGGCCGGTGCCGATGCCCATGATCGGAGGGATGACGAACCCACCGAGTGCGCCCAGGCCGCCAACCCAGCCGGAGGCGCCGCCCACGGCGTCCGGCACGTACGAGGGCAGCAGCTTGAACACGATGGCGTTCTGCAACCCCATGCCCAGGCCGACGGCGAGGGTCGCGGCGAGCGAGACCCAGAACGCGTCCGAGAAGCCGAGCACCAGGGTGCCGCCGAGCATCAGCACGAAGTTGAGCGGCAGCGCGTAGCGGATCGTCACGCGGTCGGACAGAAGCCCGCCGGGGACACGGATGAACGCGCTCAGGAGCGAGAAGGCCGCCGTCAGCAGGCCGGCGTCGCGCAGAGTCGAGCCGTACATCGCATGCCAGAACGTCGGCAGCCACGACGTGAACGCCAGGAAGCCGCCGAAGGAGAGGAAGTAGAAGAAGACGAGCGCCCAGGTGGCGCGGACGGTGGCCGCGTGGCGCAGCCCGGCCAGCGCGCTTCCTCGCGGCGCGAGCTCGCTGCCGCCGAGCTCGGCCAGGCGGGCCGCATCGACCGATGCGCCGCGTGAGCGAAGCTGGAACCACGGCGCGTCCCGGATGGCCAGGACGTACACGATCGTCACCGCGAGCAGGACGCCGAACCAGAAGCTGTACGCGCCCAGCATGCCGATCGCCCCGACGGCGATCGGCAGGACCATCGTGGACACGCCCGGGCTGGCGTTGCCGAGCCCGGCGTACACGCCGAGCGCCCCGCCCTGGTCCCGTTTCGGGTACCAGTACGAGACCTGCGCGATCCCCACCGAGAAGGTCGCGATCCCGCAGCCGATCAGCGCGCCCAGGATGAGCAGGAGCACGTAGGTTCCGCCCATTCGATCCGGGTATGCGCTGGCGAGGAGCAGCAGCAGGCCGGCGACACCGGCGTTGGCCAGCACCAGCAGTGCGAAGAACGGCCGTTTTCCACCCACCCGGTCGACCGCTGCCCCGAACGGGATCCGCAACAACGCCCCGGTCAGGGACGGGATCGCCGCAAGCAGACCCGCCTCGAAGGGTGTGAGGCCGAGCAGGTCGGCGAACCTGGGGACCAGCGGTCCGAAGATCGAGACGCCCGCGAACCCTCCGAAGAAGCCGAGCGTGGCGAGCCACAGGGCCTGTGCGCGGCTCCCGCGGATCTCCGTGGCGCCCGATCCAGCGGGCTCGCCCACCGATGACCGCGTCCCGGCGTCCGCTGACGACATGGTTCCAGCTCCTCGGGACGCATCAGCATCATACAAGCACCGATAACCGCGATTATAATCATGAATATGATGGAGTTGCGAGTGCGGCACGTCCTGGCCGCCGAGAGCCGCTCCGTGCTGCTGACGGCGCTTCGCACCGCCGGGCGCCCACTGTCGGTGACGGAGGCGGCGGAGGTCCTCGGGCTCCGTACGGGCACGGCCCGGTTCCACCTGGACCTGCTCGTCTCCGCCGGCCTCGTCGACCGCCAGGCCGAGCGGCGGGCCACCGCCGGCCGGCCGCGGATCCGCTATGCGGCTCGACCGGCCGCGACCGGCGACGGACAGGAGCCGCCGGCACCGGCCGCGAGCGAAGACGGGTACCGGCGCCTGGCGAGCGTCCTGGCCAGCCAGCTGTCGGGCATGGACGACCCGGCTGGAGCTGCCCGTGAGGCGGGCCGGCGCTGGATCGAGGGCGCAGGTGTCGTCCCCGGCGCCTCGGCGGGCTCCCTGCCTGCAGACGACGCCGTGACCGCGGTCGCCGGGATCATGGATCGGCTGGGCTTTGCGCCCGACCTGCCGGTCGTCGGAGACCGGATCCAGCTCCGCCGGTGTCCCTTCGAGGCAGTCGCGCGGGACCACCGGGCCGTGGTCTGCGGCGTCCATGCAGGCATGCTCGAGCAGACGTTCGAGCGCCTGGGAGGTGCCGTAGGCGTGACCAGGCTCGAACCGTTCGCGTCCGACGACCCGCTCCTCTGCGTCGTCCACCTCCAGCGGGCGCCGGACGAGCGCACGGCGTCCCTGGGCCAGGCCCGGCTGGGCGACAATACGGGAACAGCGGCCACGCATCGGCGTCCCCTGCGCGCCGCGCCATGAGGCACGTGGGATGGCTGACGGTCGCGGCGGGATGAGCGCGGACCCACTCATCCGTGCGCTGCTGCGCACCCGCCGGCTCCTGCAGCCCGAGGCCATCTCGGACGACCTGCGGACCATCACGCGCCAGGGCGGGCGGGACGCGGACGTCTTCTACCGCGACCGCTGGAGCCACGACCGGATCATCCGTTCCACGCACGGCGTGAACTGCACCGGCTCCTGCTCCTGGAAGGTCTACGTCAAGGACGACATCATCACCTGGGAGACCCAGGAGACCGACTACCCGACGGTCGGCCCCGACTCCCCGGAGTACGAGCCGCGCGGCTGCCCGCGAGGCGCGGCCTTCTCCTGGTACACGTACTCCCCGACCCGGGTCCGGTACCCGTACGTGCGCGGCATCCTGCTTGAGGCGTATCGCGAGGCGAAGGCCCGGCTCGGCGACCCGGTGGCCGCATGGGCCGACGTGGTGGGTGACCCGGAACGCCGCCGCGCGTACATGCGGGCCCGCGGCAAGGGCGGGCTGGTCCGGGTCCACTGGGACGAGGCGCTCGAGATCGTCGCGGCCGCCCAGGTCCACACCATCCGGGCCTGGGGGCCGGACCGCATCGCCGCCTTCTCGCCCATTCCGGCGATGTCCATGGCCTCGTACGCGGCGGGCGCCCGGTACACGAGCCTCATCGGCGGCACCGTCCTGTCCTTCTACGACTGGTACGCCGACCTGCCCATCGCCGCGCCCCAGGTGTTCGGGGACCAGACCGACGTGCCGGAGTCGGCGGACTGGTGGAACGCCTCCTACCTGGTCGTGTGGGGCTCGAACCTGCCGGTCACCCGCACCCCGGACGCGCACTTCATGACCGAGGCCCGCTACCGGGGCCAGAAGGTGGTGGTGGTCAGCCCGGACTACGCGGACAACACGAAGTTCGCGGACGAATGGCTGGCGGCCCAGCCGGGGACCGACGGCGCGCTGGCCATGGCCATGGGCCACGTGATCCTCCGCGAGTGCTTCGTCGAGCGCGAGGTCGAGCGGTTCCGCGACTACGTCAAGCGCTATACCGACCTGCCGTTCCTCGTCACGCTCCGCGAGCGCGAGGACGCGCCCGGAGTCTTCGTCCCGGACCGCTTCCTCACTGCGGCCGACCTCGGCCGGGCCGGCGAGGGCGATGCCTGGAGGACGGTCCTGCTGGACGCGGCAACCGGCGAGCCCGCGGTCCCCAACGGCAGCCTGGGCGACCGGTACACCGAGTCGGGCGTCGGACGCTGGAACCTCGACCTCGAGGGCATCGACCCCGCGCTCTCACTGCTGGGTGGCGGAGCGGCCGTGCCCCTCGACCTGCCGCGCTTCGATCTCAACGATCGGGCCGGCGAGGGAGGCTCGATCCTGCGCCGTGGCGTCCCGGTGCGGCGGGTGGCCGGCCGGCTGGTGACGACCGTCTTCGACCTGCTCCTCGCGCAGTACGGCGTGGCCCGTCCCGGGCTGCCGGGCGAGTGGCCGGCCGGCTACGACGATCCGGCCCCGTACACTCCGGCCTGGCAGGAGGAGATCACCTCCGTCCCCGCCGCGACCGTGGCCCGGATCGCGTGCGAGTTCGCCGACAACGCGGAGCGCTCGGGCGGCCGTTCCATGATCGTCATGGGCGCCGGGACCAACCACTGGTTCCACTCGGACCAGATCTACCGGGCCATGCTCGCGCTGACCACGCTCACCGGGTGCCAGGGCGTCAACGGTGGCGGCTGGGCGCACTACGTCGGGCAGGAGAAGGTTCGTCCGCTGACGGGTTTCACCCAGCTGGCGTTTGCGCTCGATTGGGTCCGGCCGCCCCGGCAGATGGCCGGTACCGCGTTCTGGTACCTCGCCACCGACCAGTGGCGCTATGACGGGTTCGGGGCGGACGAGCTGGCCACGCCGCTCGGGCGGGGCCTCTTCAGGGGGCGCGCACTCGCCGACACCCTCGCGCAGTCGGCCCGGCTGGGCTGGCTGCCCTCGTACCCGACCTTCGACCGGAACCCGCTGGACCTGGTGGACGAGGCGCGTGCGGCGGGCGTCGATCCCGTGGCACACGCCGTGGATAGGCTCCGGTCCGGCGAGCTGCATTTCGCCTGCGAGGACCCCGACGCCGAGTCGAGTTTCCCGCGGGTGCTGACGGTCTGGCGGGCCAACCTGCTGGGCTCCTCGGGCAAGGGCAACGAGTACTTCCTCCGCCACCTCCTGGGCACCGACGCTGCGGTCCGGGCCGAGCCGGCCGCGCCGGGTCGCCGGCCGGCGGACGTCGTCTGGCACGCCGAGGCGCCCGAGGGCAAACTCGACCTGCTCGTCTCGCTCGACTTCCGGATGACCTCAACCGGCCTCTTCTCCGACGTCCTGCTGCCGGCCGCCACGTGGTACGAGAAGTACGACCTGTCCTCGACCGACATGCACCCCTTCGTACATGCGTTCAGTGCCGCGATCAGCCCGCCGTGGGAGGCGCGCAGCGACTACGAGACGTTCATCGCCCTGGCGCGGGTCTTCAGCTCCCTCGCGAGCCGCCATCTCGGCGTCAGGAGCGACCTCGTCGCGACCCCGCTGCTGCACGACTCGCCGGGCGAGACGGCACAGCCCGGTGGCCGCGTGCTGGACTGGCGGCGCGGCGAATGCGAGCCGGTGCCCGGGCGGACCATGCCCGCCCTTACCGTGGTGGAGCGGGACTATGGCGCGATCGCGGAGCAACTGGTGGCGCTCGGCCCGAAGACCGGTGCGCTCGGGACGACCGTGAAGGGCGTCACCCTCACCCCCACGGCCGAGATCGAGGAGCTCGGGCGCACGTGCGGGACCGTTCGCGGTGGCCTTGCCGATGGCCGCCCGTCGCTGGCCCGGGCGGAGCAGGCCTGCGAGGCGATCCTCGCGTTGTCGGGCACCACCAACGGCCGCCTCGCAACCGCCGGGCTCAGCGTGCTTGAGCGGCGCACGGGTCGGCCGCTCGCGGACCTCGCGGCGGACCAGGCCGGCCGCCGGATCCGGTTCGCCGACACGCAGGCCCGCCCGCAGCCGGTCATCACGTCCCACGAGTGGTCGGGCAGCGAGCACGGCGGGCGGCGCTACTCGCCGTTCACCATCAACGTCGAGCGGCTCAAGCCCTG